>SKXZ01000220.1 GCA_007128145.1 Candidatus Nitricultor lacus
ATAAATCTGAAATCATCAATACCCTGTGTCATTCCGGTATGTGGTAAACCGGAATCCAGTGACTTTCATTCTGTCACTGCGAGGAGCGAAGCGACGCGGCAGTCTATGTAGTTCCACTGTTCACCGATCACCAGTCGCTGATTATTAGAATTCCCCTCAAAAATTATACAATCTTTTCTTCAGCTATCTTGGTCAACGATGCCGATGAGCTCATTTGCTATGTTCAGGCTTTCCAGTCTCATGATGCTTTCTTCGGCATTGCCAAAGCTCAAAAAGTTGATACTGCCATACCAGACGATTTTATGATCAATGACGGCGAATTTCTGGTGGATGTTTGATTTATACACGATATCGATGCCTGAATGTATCAGGGAATGTATCATTTCCTTCACAGGAACGCGGTCTTTTTCCCGGTAGTCGGTATCCGGACGAGTGAAGATAGTTACCCTTGTGCCATTGTTTATTGCTTTTGTCAGGATGTTTACCATTTGATCTACTCGCCTTTTACTGACATAAGGGCTCATTATAACAATTTCATTTTGAGCGGATAAAATATCATTGACAAAGACCGGTAAGAAGCTTTTGTTGTTGAAGATTGTGTTTGTTGACTCAAAAGGCTTGTTATCACTTTTTGCGGTATAACCGATGGCTGCATAGCCCTTTAATCTCTTTTGATACATTCTTTCAAGCACTCTGACATGTATATCAACATAATCATATATTTGTACTTCTTTTTTATTCTGATATGCACGATGGAGTCTGCCGGCATATTGCTGAACAGTACCTTTCCACGCTACAGGTATGGTAAGAAAAAGGGTATCGAGCCTTGGTTCGTCAAAACCTTCCCCCACATACCTGCCGGTAGCAATGAGGACGATACTCTTTTCAAGCGGCGTTTGGGTTAACTTTTCCATAGCTGCCCTTCTTTCTTTTGCAGACATGCTTCCGGTTAAAGTAACGATATTTGGGATAGAATCCTTAAGGGTATCAGCCAGAATTTTCACATGGGCTGTCCTTTCTGTTAAAACGAGGGGATTTCGCCCTTCTTTCACACTTTGCACAATATCATCAACAATGAGTCTGTTTCGAATCTCGCTTGTACTGATTTCTGTGTATATTTCCCCCATTGTCCATTCCTTTTCATCCTGGTTTACCGGTTTTCGGAAGGGGGTGAATCGAGGGATAATAAAATGCTCAAAGGGTCTTTTGTCAGCTTGTTTACGGGCATCCACTCTATATCTCACCGGGCCGCACTGCATGAAGATGATGGGGTGGTGGCCGTCCTGCCGAACCGGGGTGGCAGTCAAACCGTAAACGTACTTTGCATGTACATTTTTCAGAATTTTTTCAAAACTGAAAGCCGGGACATGATGGCACTCATCCACGATAACCATACCATAATCTCTGATACATTCTTTGACTTCGTTGTCTCTCACCAAAGATTGCATAACAGCTATATCGATTATTCCCTGAAGGGTGTTTTTTCCTGAACCTATTTGACCGATTATATCCCTGCTTTTTTTGCGTCCCTTTTTCCTGCTATCCTCTTCCGGCAGACTTTCTTTTATGGTGAGAAACTGATGCAAACGCTCCTTCCACTGTTCCAGTAATTGCCGTGTATGCACAAGAACAAGTGTATTTACCTTTCTCATAGAGATAAGCTTTGCACCTATTACGGTTTTTCCAAAACCGGTAGTCGCCGAAAGAACGCCTGTATCATGATGCAATAACGTTTCTGCTGCCTCCAGCTGCTCATCCTTCAGTTCTCCCGAAAATTCAACATTTATCCTTTTACCATGGTATGTTTCATCAATACATTCAACTTGCACTTTATGTGATGCAAGAAATTCAATGAGGTCCACATCGCAACCCCTTGGCAGACCTATATACTCCGGTGTTTCCAAGGACAAGGAAATGATTCGGGGCTTGTTATAGGTGGGTAATCGCATGGCCTCGGCTTTGTAAAAATCCGGATTTTTAAAGGCGGCGAGCCTCTTTATAGTGTTGAGCGCTTTCTGTGAGAAACCATTTTTTTTGAGATACAGCATATTTGCTTTTGTAATCTCGATAGTGGCAGGGAAGTCAGATCTCTTTAATTTCCGAATTTGAGGTCTTTTTTCCCATGGTTTTCCTTCCTCGTCTTCGCTTTGTCGTAAATCGCCCAGTTCATTACCGGCACACAGTTGTGAGGTATAGTGGTTTATTTCGTTTTCGGATAATCTGTGAACACTACTTAGGAAGTTCCACTGGTCAGGATAAGGATGGAAATTTTCATCAACAAAGACACTGTTATCGGCTTGCCTGGCTATCAACTGTAAAGGTAATGCAATAAGATTTCCCAAACCGTTCTTTTGCAGCGTATCCTGGTTGGGGAAGAGGCGGTCGTACGATTGGAAAGCCAGTTCGTGTCTTACCCCCATGGCGTGGGTAAGAAGAGCCGACCCAAATTTTCTCGCCAAAGATGCGCGTATCCTGGTTTCAAAAAAGAACCATACATGTGCTCCTTTGC
>SKXZ01000138.1 GCA_007128145.1 Candidatus Nitricultor lacus
AAATGAATATGCAATTTTCGAAAGAAACGACCTTTACTGGGGAGAAAAACCTTTGCTAGAAAAAGTTTGGGTACACATAATTCCTGATGGTGAAACCAGGGCTATGGCATTTGAAAAAGGTGAATTGGATATGATTTTCGGAAGTGGCTTGATCAGTCGTCCTGCCTTCAATCGACTACGTGATACAGGTAATTATGAAACGGAGATATCCGATCCCCTTGCCACTCGTTTTATGGTCATAAACACCAACAGGATTCCCACCAACGATCTGAATGTACGCAAGACTATACAGCACGCGCTGCATAAAGATGCAATAATCGATCATGTTTTTCAAGGACTTGAAGTAAGAGCTGATACCCTCTTTTCTGAAAACTTCCCCTATTGTAACCTGGGCTTAAAGCCTTACGAATATGACCCTGCAAAAACCAGGGAGCTACTCGATAAAAGCGGTTGGCTTGTAGATGAAAACAGCGGTATGCGCCATAAGGATGGAGAATTGTTGAGTATGGACTTATGCTTCGATATCAACAACGAGATTCATAAAACCCTGGCTGAAATCATCCAATCAGAATTAAAAAAATATGGAATGCAGGTAAATTTAGTTGGCGAGGAAAGGCAATCATACCTTGACCGCGAAAAACATGGAAGCTTTCATTTAATCTTCAATAATACCTGGGGAGCGCCGTATGACCCTCACACATTTGTCTCTTCAATGCGTGTTCCAGCTCATGCTGACTACCAGGCTCAACAGGGACTGGAAATGAAAGCCGATCTCGATCGAAAAATTGAAGAAGTGTTGGTAAGCACCGGAGAGGAAACCAGGCAAAGGCTTTACAGGGAAATACTGACAACTTTGCATGAGCAGGCAGTCTACTTTCCATTATCCTTTGAAACAAACATAGCCATCTACCACAAAAACGTGAGCGGTGTGGAATTTGCCACAAAATATGAAATACCTTTATCCCGGGTAACCATTGATTGATGAAGGAGTACCTTTTTCAGCGGCTGATCGGCCTGCCGCTGGTATTAGTCGGTGTATCTTTTGTTTCATTCGCACTTGTGCAACTGGTCCCGGTTGACCCTGCTGAAGTATATTTAAGACAGGCCCAGGTTTTACCGACAGAAGAAGCTATTGAGCTCACCAGGATTGAGCTCGGGTTGGATCGCCCACTTTATCAGCAATTTCTCTCCTGGCTTCAAGGGGTAATACGGTTTGATTTCGGAAGATCTTTTATCAGCAGGAAACCGGTATTGGATGAAATCCTGTATTACTTTCCTGCCACCCTTCAACTGACCGCTGCAGCCCTGGTGTGGATACTGCTCATTAGTTTCCCTCTTGGTATTTTTGGAGCATTATACCGGGAAAGCCTGTTTGACAGGATAAGCAGAATCATCGCGTATACTGGAGCTTCCATTCCAAATTTTTGGCTGGGGTTCCTTTTGATTTACTTTTTTTCATACAAACTGGACCTCTTGCCAACGATGGGGCGCGGGAGCACGGCTCATGTCATACTCCCATCCTTAACGCTTGCCATGGGAACGGCATCAGTGTATATCAGGCTGCTCAGATCCAGTATGCTCGACAACCTGGAAAAAGATTTCACTCTCTATGCCAGGGCTCGGGGCATAAAAGAAAAATGGATAATCGGTCGCCACGTGTTAAAAAATGCTCTACTACCTGTCATAACCGCCTTGGGTATGAGTATCGGAAATCTCCTGGCTGGCAGTATCATCGTGGAAAATGTGTTTTCATGGCCCGGTGTAGGCAGATACATAGTTGAAGCAATTTTTAATCGTGATTACCCTGTGATTCAATGTTATGTGCTGTTCATGGCACTGCTTTTCCTCGGTATCAACCTGCTGGTCGATATTACCTATGTAGCCATGGACCCCCGTATAAGATTGGGGAACAAAAAATGACCGACCTCAAATTCTCTTTTACCGAGCTCATGCAGAGAAAGCCTGCCCTGGTTTCTCTGGTGATCATACTCATCCTGGTATTGGGTGCGGTGTGTGCTCCCTTACTGGCTCCTCACGACCCCGAATATGTCGAGTTGGGTCGTGCTCTACTCAGGCCCCAAACAGATTACCCCCTGGGAACCGACCATCTCGGACGATGTGTTTTTTCAAGGCTTCTTTACGGTTCCCGAGTTTCGCTGGGAGCATCTTCATTGGTTATGATCTGTAACATTTCAATCAGCCTGGTTATTGGAATACTAGCCGGGTACAAAGGTGGCTGGATAGACGAAATATTCATGCGTTTGGGAGATATATTCCTGGCTTTCCCAAATCTTGTGCTTACCCTTGTCATTGTGGGCATGATGGGTCCCGGTTTGCAAAATATCCTCATCGCTATGGTTATCGCTCAATGGGCTTGGTACGCGAGAATTATTCGAGGCATGGTCCTTTCTTTGCGTGAAAGCAATTTTGTTCTCGCTGCAAGGGTGAGTGGCGTACCCTCTTTTCATATCCTTCTTCATCACATTCTGCCCAATATATCATCTCAGGTACTCATCTTAGCCACCTTAAACGTTGGTTGGGCAATTTTGCACATCTCCGGTTTCTCATTTCTTGGTCTAGGTATCCAACCTCCAACCCCTGAATGGGGCGTTATGTTAAAAGACAGCCGGTCCTATTTCTGGTCAGACCCACTCCTCATGCTTTTCCCCGGTTTGATGATATCCTCGGCCGTGGTTTCTTTCAATCTGCTGGGTGATGCCCTTAAAGAAATAGCAGGAATGAAAGGCAATCTGTAATGGATAGAAACAGTGATACTATTTTCAAAATAGAAAATCTTTTTGTAAAAATCCCTACCCGACAAGGGACCGTCCATGCGGTTAACGGTATAACACTCTCAATAGAGAAAGGGCAAACTCTCGGTCTGGTAGGTGAAAGTGGTTGTGGAAAAACTGTCAGTTGTCTTACTGCTCTGGGTTTGCAGAAAAAGCACTTTCGGGTAAAAGGAAAAACCTGCTTGAACCATCGGGAAATACACATGCTCACTCCTTCTGAAAAAAGAAGAGTCTTGGGGAAACAAGTAGGTTTCATAATGCAAAACCCAATGCAAGCATTCAATCCTCTTATTACCATAGAAGAACATTTTAGAGAAACAATACGCAGTCACAAAAAAGCATCGCTTTCAGAAGTGAGAAAATCGGCCAACGATCTTCTGCAAAAAGTCGGACTTGCCGGGTATGAGAAAATTTTACACCAATATCCCATACAACTGAGTGGAGGAATGCTTCAACGGGTTATGATCGCCCTCGCATTGATCCTTAAACCACGTCTTTTGATAGCTGATGAGCCAACTACCGCTCTCGATACAACCCTACAAAGTCAGATCGTAAAACTCTTTAAAAAACTAAAGAAAAACAGTGATATATCGATTTTGCTTATTTCTCATGATGTGGATATGATTGCCAGCATTGCTGATAAAATTTCTGTCATGTACGCAGGTTATATAGTAGAACAGGGGCCAACGGAAGAGGTTATTTCAAGACCTCTTCATCCCTACACCAAAGGTTTATTATTGTCAAGACCTCGATTCTCAAAAGAGAGACTGCATACAATTCCGGGGCACCCCCCTTCTTTGTTGAATTTAGCAGATGGATGTCCATTTTATCAACGCTGCTTCTCATCCGGTCCGTTGTGTCCCAGTTTTAGCATGGATCTACAGCATTGTGGAAATGGTCATTTCGTGAGTTGTGCGTATATCGATAAGTCATTTGATAAACATAAGGTGCAAGAACATGGGTCTCCTAGAGATACAGTCAATTTTTAAGTCCTACAAAACAGGAAGCGTGTTGACGCGTTACAGGAGGATCGTAAAAGCGGTTGACGGGGTCACCCTTTCTCTGGGGAAAAGCCGTTGCCTGGGCCTGGTTGGTGAAAGCGGCTGTGGTAAAAGTACCCTGGCCCGCCTCGTTCTCGGCCTGGAAAAGCCAGACCGGGGGGAAATAGTCTTTAGAGGAAACAGCATGCATGTGGTTTTCCAAGACTATTATAATTCTCTCAACCCAAAAATGAACATATTGAACATCGTCAGTGAACCTATTCGTTATCACTCCCCATTACCGGCTTCCATCGTCAAGTCAAAAACCATCGAGTTGCTGGAAACGGTCGGACTGTCAGCACGTGATGCAGAAAAATATCCTCATCAATTCAGCGGCGGGCAGCTTCAGAGAATAAATATTGCAAGAGCTATTAGCCTGGATCCATCACTTCTGGTGCTTGATGAGGCCGTGAGCAGCCTGGATATGCCCATTCGTGCTCAAATCCTTAATTTACTCGCTGACCTCAAATCACATTCACAGATGGCTCTTATTTTTATTTCTCATGATCTCGACTCGGTAGGCTATCTAGCCGACTCAATCGCTGTCATGTATCTTGGAAGGATAATCGAATATTTTGCCGACATATCTCTAGTAGGAAACGCACAACATCCTTACACCAACAAACTGCTTCATCCCGAACTTGGTGATTTCAAGTTTGAACAAGCCCATGATGCATCCAGTAAAGGCTGTGGATATGCAAACCAATGCGAATGGGCCAAGGCTATTTGCTACACTAAGAGCCCTTATTTACAGACATCGTCTTACGGACACATGGTTGCCTGCCACGAGGGAGTTTGCTGATTGCCTATATACCCCCTTGACATATTGACTATCTTTGATTATTATTAATATTATAATATTACTAATTATTCTATGGAGGTGAAGAAAATGTTGAAGAACAATTCTATTATGGCCACTCTACCTGTTGTTGACTTGCAACGAGCAAGAAAGTTTTATGAAGATACACTGGGATTGGGAAATCCTGCGTTAGTCAATGAGGAGGAAGTGCTTTACGAATTTGGTCAAGGTTCAAAATTGTACCTATATGTTCGGGGTCCGACAAAGGCTGACCATACTGTTTTTTCTTTTCTTGTAGAAGACATTGAAAAGGAAGTCAAAGAACTTAAAAATAAGGGAATCGTTTTTGCGGAATACGACACCCCCACTCTCAAAACAATAGACAGTATAGCCACGCTGAAAAATGCGAAGTCTGCATGGTTTAAAGACACAGAAGGCAACATCATTGCATTAAGTGCCTTCTTTAAATAAGAGGAAGAAAACAATTTCATAAACGAGGCGGATATCTTTTTGCCTCGTTTATGAAATTGTGGTTGCCAATCATCACTTTTTGTACTTTTATTTCCACAATTTAAGACTTTGAGATTTTACTAATGCTACCTCTCTAAAAGATATCCAAGTTGTATTTCCGTCCACTCCTGCAGGCCAGGTACTTTAACCCATATGGTGCGATTCTCTGGTACAGCAACAACCTGGTAGATGGTCCCTTCAACTGTTGGACCCCCTTCATCTATTGGAGCATCAAGAACTTTCATCATTACCTGTGGGTCAAAGGTTCCCTTGTACTTGTTTCCCAAGGCTAGAAGATTTTCACGTCTTTTCATGGACATTTCTCCCAGCCTGTCATCAACCTGAGCGATATTCCAATCAGGTCCCGTAAAATGATTTGTTGCCGCAAGCAAACCTTCTTTTTCAGGATCAACTCGCCGTGTATCAAAGAGTGAGCTTTCATAGGAAACAGCACTTTCCTCGTCCGCTACAGTCACGATAGCGGATATATTGGATAGCATAGAGTTAAAAGCTCGATCAACCTCTGCAATAGAACCATAGTCCTGGAGAAAAGAAAAGAGTGTTGTAAAAATGGATACCCGATCAAGCGAAAAGCCCATCCAGGGGCCTGCGTTCATTTCTAAAAAAAGCCCCTCGCTGTTCATGCCTGTAGGGTTGTAAACGGCACCGGCATAATTGATAACGGCAGTAGGATAACCTCCTTCAGTTGGTTTGAATACTGAAACAACCAAAAATCGTGCAAAATCCTTATAGAGTGGATCGTCATCATTATTCCTGCCGAAAACCAGTGGCTTACCTGATGTGTAAGGACCCCAAGTAACGATCGCGGAACAACGACCATAGTACAAATGATTGATCTTCGGAAACCATTCAATGGCATTTAAGATTTTTTGGTTTTCCAGTCCAAGTCCCGAGGTCTCAGCCATACCCTCGATAATCTCTTTATAGCGTTTTGGATATGGATCGTAAACAGCTTGTGCAATAGTAAGCAATCGCTCCCGCGAGAAACCACGCTCATTTATGAATAATTCTTTGACGGCCATATCATAAAGAGTGTGAAGCTCCTCTTGAAGAAGCATACCATATTGTCTACCCATTTGACGGTAGCTGCCGCTCAGTTCAAGTACACTTATCTTACCCGCCTGATAAAGCTTTCCCCTTTCGAATTCACCAACGAGTTCCAATTTTTGCTGGTCATTTAAAGCTGTTTCCGACGAAAGGACTGTACCGGGCGTAACCATGAGGAAGAAAATAGCAGTGATTATTATGATCAAAATTTTTCCCAAGGTTCATCTCCTTTCCTCAAAAAAACGAAAAAATATAATCTACAAAAAACATTATTCATAATTCTGACAAAAACCTATAAATTTCTCCCACAAAAGAGGAAGACTATTATCCTGTACACGAACGGTCAAATCATCTACTCTTTCGACTCCTGCAAGGTATTCCATTTTCCGGGCCTGGTCAGGATGAAAATATTCCACCTCGATGGTGTATGGAGAATCAAGCTTAAAAGGTTTGTTTTCGGACAACCTATTCAATGACTCTCTTGATGTTTCTTTTATTTCGTTTCGAGTTTTTTCCAACGAAAAACATAAGGCACTATGTTCGTTTATCGCCTTTTTCACAATCACAGATGGAATGTCACCGAAGTGATTATTGGCTTCTTCTACCCCTTTCGAATCACCCGTCACAAATATGAGAGGTACGTCGTAATATCCCGCAATAGCCGTTTCCATGCCAATCTCACCCATTAAAATTTTATTGAGGTAAAGATTTTTTATGGAATAATCATAAGTGTGCGTCAACAAGCCCCCCGGTGTCTGAGCCATTGAATGAAACCCGATCATCATGAAACCATCAGCCCCTTGATAAGTTTCTTGTAGAAATGGATACAGCTTTCGGGGCTTCCCCATAAACACATGAGCATTCTGATGAATCTTTCCCATATGCAAATTTAACCCAAAATAGTGCATGTCAAAAATTACTATTTCCTTCGCACCACCGGCTATCGCTCCTGCAATTGCTGCATTAACGTCAGAAAGAAGGTATTCACGAGCTTCGTCATACAAGGCAGCACCGGGTTTGACTTGTTGATCATTGCTCACAATTCCTGATACTCCCTCCAGATCTACCAACATGATGATTTTCATTTATTTACCCCCTTTTTGCCGTTTAATCCATTCTGCATATTCTGATACTGCTTCATCCATGCGGTATCGCGGTTCAAAACCCAACTCGTCCTTCGCCAAAGAAATGTCAAGGGTTTCTCCACGGGGAAACAGTTTGCCCTTACCAAGAGTTACTTCACAAGCATAATCACTGTATTTCTGGGACAAGCGAGCTAAGTCCGGGAAACTGGTCACTTCCTCAGTCGCGATATTGAAAACACGGTGTTTGAGTTGGTCCTTTTCGTAAGTAAGTACAGTACCCCAGGCAGTATCCTTCACATAAGTAAACCCCAGGCTCTGATCACGGCCGCTTTCCAGGGAAAGATTATCCAATCCTTCAATTGAACCAAGTAAAGTTCTGAATACTGGATTCATTTCAGAAGGAAGAAAGCCTGGACCGAAGAAAAAATAAGGACGAATTACTCGCGTATCTATACCATAATGCTTGCCGTACTGAAGAGTTATAAACTCAGCTCCTGCTTTACTCGCCCCATAAAGATCAGAAGGATTTGGTGGATGGGTGATCTCTGAGGGAGAAACATTAATTTCCCCGTAAACAGCACCTGAACTGACATAAAGAAATTTCGGGATCTGGCAAATACGGGTCATCTCAAGCATATTAAGTGTCCCTATAACGTTCAGAAAGGTACTTTGATAAGGATTGTTCCAATATTTTGGTGAAGCCATTACAGCGGGAGTATGAATAATCCCCTCTATCTCATCTGCATGCGCTCGAAAAACTTGCATGAGGCTCGACCAATCAAGGACATTTCCTGAAATAAAAACTATTCGGTCACAAAATTTTTCCAGGTAATCAAAATTCCGTGACCGAATATCCAGAGAAAGTATATTCTTTCCATTTTGCGCAAAATAATAGGTTACCCACGAACCTAAAAGACCACTACCTCCCGTAATAAAAATGGCCATTTGTGTTCGCCCCTTCCTGTGGCACTATTCAATCTTGTAGTACTTCAGGACGCGCTTTGCTATGAGAGTATTCCACCGACTTGGTTTCCCTGCTTCCTCCATAGTAAAATGTGTCACTCCAGGAAGAAAAGACTCAGCATGCCACCACTTATCAGCTCTCCTCTTCCTCAAAATAACAGAGACCGCATCGGACATACGCTCATCCCACGGTACTTGTGCCAACCGAAAAAAATCAAGCGCCCTCAAAATGTTGTACTTCCAACGGGGGGGAAAAGACAACTTGAGCAAATCCCCATGAATGATTTTTCCTGTATGATCTGATTTGAAGAATCGATGGCGCAGAATAAACTCAATTGCTTCTGTGGCAGCCTTTGTCAGTTCATCAACACGATACATATAACCATTATTTTTATACTCAAACACACCTTCAAGTACCGCCAAAGTTGAATGCAACGAACTGTGTCTCGTACCTTGAGAGCGATTTCGCTTACAGTTAAACCCTCCATCTTCCATCTTTTGATCAAGAATGAAATCAACAATCGATTCAAAGAGATCTTGCTTCTCGCCAAAGTAACAGGCATAATTGAGAAACATCCCATTGATGCAAACATCACTGACCTTTACCGTTCTGGCTGGATTAATGCCACCATCCCGGCCTTTCAGGCTGCGTGCAAAAGCATGAATGCTTTCCCGGATCAGAAAATGATCGGGCAATACCGCAAGTGCTTTGAGATCAAGCAGCGTATAATTTGAGCACGTCCACTTGGGTCGATAAAATCCTTTCCCCCATGAGCCGTCTTCATTTCTGAAACTGAGAAATCGTTCACCCCAGCCTTCAAGCAAAATCCTTTGCTGCAACTCCCTCCTGTCATCATCCATAAGGTCCCGGTATGTCTGATATTGGAGTGAAATGTCTCCTTGAAGAAGCCACTCGATAACACTTGAAGTCATCTTTCCCCTTTCCCAAATTACCATTAACAGTTTGCTTCATCCATCCTTGCTGGTTATTTCTTTTTGAGCTTCATTTCCTGACCGCAGCAAGAGAAAGTACATGGCCCTGAGCAGCAGGTGGCTTCCCCTTCACCACATTCATTACATTCCTTTTGCACGAACAGCTCCAAACCACAATCTTCACAAACAAGAACATCACCTTGATGAAATTCCGCACAATTCATTTGTACTCCTCCTCTCTAATGCTTTCAAACTTCTTCAATCAGGCAAAGATAACACTTTCTCCAACACTGAGAGATTGATGCGCCGGATTAACTACAATTAGGTACGCATCCATGGTTCTTTCCTGTCATGTCTGCAATATATCATACTTCATTCCCGA
>SKXZ01000141.1 GCA_007128145.1 Candidatus Nitricultor lacus
CAATGACAATTTCGTGACTCACCTTCTCCGCATGTCCTCCTATAGCTGTATCAGTAATACAGGATACGGCGAAAACCCTCATACCACCGTGCCGAGCAACCAGCACCTCCGGTACGGTAGACATTCCTACAGCATCCGCCCCAATAGCCACTAAATAGCGATACTCAGCAGGAGTTTCAAAATTCGGGCCTGCCAAGGCAGCATAAACCCCTTCTTTAAGGTCTAACTTCTGCTCTCTTCCAATGTGCCTCGCGAGTTCCCGGTATTCTGGATCATAGGCATCCAACATATCCAAAAACCGGGGGCCGAGTTCAGGGTCATTGGGACCACGAAGTGGATTATCGGGTTGAAGATTAATATGATCGGTTATGACCATTAAGTCACCGCGTTGTAAATGACGTCCCATTCCCCCCGCAGCATTACTGATCATCAAGGTTCCAATCCCCAGTTCACGCATCACACGTACCGGAAAAGTGACCTCTTGCATGGAATATCCTTCGTAAAAATGAAAGCGGCCTTGCATCACAGCAACCCTCTTACCGGATAGCTCTCCCAAAATCAAGTTTCCGCTATGACTTTCGACTGTTGATACCGGGAAATGAGGGATATCTTCATAGGAAAGAACCCGGTCAATTGCTATATCGTCAACCAGCTTTCCCAAACCCGTACCCAGAATAATTCCAACATCCAGATCATAATCAATAGTCTGACGTATAAATGCACTGCTTTCCTGGATCATGCGACGAAGTTCTTCCATGATATCACCTCTTTTATTTATTTTCTGGGAAACGCTCTATCGTAAGCTTCGCGCAAATACTTGCGGCTTACATGGGTATAAATCTGTGTGGTGGAAATGTCACTATGTCCAAGAAATTCCTGTACCAGTCTCAGATCGGCGCCATTTTCCAATAAATGGGTTGCGAATGTATGACGCAGAGTATGAGGGGTAATCCGCTTGTTCAATCCAGCCTTAGATGAACACTTTGCTACCATTGTCCATATATTCTGTCTGCTGAGTGGACGTCCGGATGAATTAGGAAATAAAAGTCGGCTTCTTACAACTCGAAGTAAAACTTCTCGCCCCCTTGAAAGATACTCACGCAAAACCTCCGCCGCTTCATCACCAAAAGGAACAACTCTCTCTTTAAAACCTTTACCCCATAACCGCAACATTCCATTATCCAAATCAACGTGATTCATCTCAAGAGAAATTAATTCACTCACCCGCAGCCCGCTCCCATAGAGTAATTCAAGCATTGCCCTGTTTCTTAAACCAACCGGGTTATGTGTATCAGGAACTGACATAACGGATTCCACTTCCTCGAGAGAGAGCACTTCGGGGAGTTTGCGCTGGATACGAGGGGATTCAAGGATTCTTGCGATATTTTCTTTTATCAATCCCTCACGAACCAGGAAATGAAGAAAAGTACGTAATGTGGATATGCGCCTGGCTAAAGAAGCAGATGAAATTCCCCGGCGAGTTTCTGCATGCATGAAATCTTCAAGCACCTCAAGGTTGAGGTTTGAGAGGGTCTGTACCCGACTTTCACGCAAGTGATTATAAAAAGCTTGCAGGTCTTGCCGGTATGAGCTTAAGGTATTATCAGATACCCTCTTTTCCCAGTATAAAAACCCCTCAAAAGATTCGGTCGTTTTTTCCCACTGATCAACCACAATGTTTTCCCGCACGTCTTCACTCCAGCTGTTTTTCTCTGTGTCTAGTGAGGAAACCGAACGTAAATATGAATGAACTTGTACCTTTATTATAGACAGTTGTTAAAACAAAGCGCAGTATGGGTCAAGATGTCTCAATACAGTACCTGGTTTTGCATACTTACTACCTGTATCCATATTTTACCAGGATTCACTTTGACTTCGCGACCGTCGGGAAAGAAAAAGCGTGTTCGATCTCGTAAATCTTGTTTTTCCCAGGTTATTTCAACAGCTTTACCGTCTAAAAAAAGTACACCTCTTCCTTGACCCACGAACCTGATTTCCAATCGTCCCTCTTCATCTTTTACTACTTGTTCAGTGAATTGTACAATAACATTTGAACATGTTATCTGCCTGTTATTGCCGGCATCTATGTGAGATGTTCCATTTATATAGCGGCGATATGTATTGTTTTGTGGATCGTGGACATATCTTACACGGTAGTCGTTACTATATACTATTTCCACCTCGGAGGCATTTGAAGTACCTAACGCTTCTTGTGGAGTTCGCATGGGGAAACCCGCTATACGAATAGGTTTGTTGAATCCCAGGCGTTGTGCCTGGTTACGAAGAGAACCAATAGAAGTATAAAGGTTATGGGGTGGCCGGCGGTCGGGTGTTCTCCAAAATGCTTGAAAATATTTAAATTCATCTATACTGTCAACGTTCATTTCACGAATATAGGAATATGCTTCCACGCTTGCTCCTACATGGGCGACTATAGCATCATGCTCGGCTGCCTTCATGACGAAATACGGCCGGGCACTGCGGACTGGACCTACAACTTCGGGAACTTCGCTGCTGAATATGGGAAGCAACCGTGTGATTCCCCCCTCTGCCGCTATTTCATAAACAATGTCGGCTTGTGACAGGCCGCTTTGAGGTCGCGCTTGAGGGGCATTTTCAACGATTATTGCGATGGGACGTTTCGTAAATGGAGAACGTCTCTCCACTTGAGGTGGAGGAACAACCAGATCACCTGTGGCTAGAGTTTCTCCTACCGTGCTCTCGATTCTCTCAACTCCTTCGCGCGCCAGCTGTGCCAGGCGGGTAGCCTCCCCCGCTTCCTCGATGCGGGATCGAATGGTCGCTTCTGCCTCCACCCCCTGCCAACTCAAGTCTTCAGGAATATCTATCCGTTCTCCAACGGTACTCAATTGGGCACCGGAGGGTGAAGCGGCTTCTACCATGGCCTCTGCAGGTGGCAGATCAAGGGGAGGTTTTGGAATCTCCACCTGCTCTGCCCGCCGTTCAACCTCGGTAGCGATTTCTGTTTCTATCTGGGGCTCATCCAGTTCCACCTCTGCAGCGATCTCGGGAATAGGAGACAACTCTGCTATATCCACTGGCTCTTCCGTTTCCACCACCGGAGATACCGGATCGAGGGGAGCCGGAATCTCCATGAGCTCAATGATTACCATTTCCTCCTCTGGCGGAGGTTCATATTGTGATGCCAGCCAATATAGAGATATAACAGTTATGATGAGAATATTCAGGGCCAGAGAGAAGGTGAAAGAAAATGTCCATATTTTTTTCGGGTTCAAAGAGATTTTTTTCATACCTAATCAGTCAGCTTGAGAAGTGGGTTGTGTAGCAACGGCAATCCTTTCAGCTCCTGTTTTTTTCAGAATATCCATAATGCTGACCACCTTTCCATGCAATACGTTCCGGTCCGCCTCCACTATAACAGTTGCCTGAGGAGCTTGACGGAGGGCAACCACTAAAAAGGAAGAAAGTTCATTTGCATCGATAAGAGCTCCGTCAAGATAGATCATGTTATTTTCCGTAACCGAGACAGTAATTGTCTGTGCCTCCTCGATGCGGGCAAAGTCAGCAGCAGGAAGGTTGACCTGTGCTCCGGTTTCAACACTTACGAATGTGGTAGTCACCAGAAAAAATATAACCAGCTGGAGGATGACATCCACCAGCGGTGTCATGTTGACTTCAGGCTTTCGCTTGCGAGCTGTTCGCCGAAACCGGAACATTATCCTCCTCGTCCTCCCTTTCCTGCTTTCTGCCGGTTATAGACCTTTCTGGAACGGCTTCTGCGATATAATCGGCTTCCTCAATACTTTCCAAAACTTCTGAGCTTGCTCTTTCGATATCATTAATAATAGTTTCAGAGAGGTTTGATAGGTAATAGTGTGCTATAACAGCAGGTATGGCAACAGAAAGGCCGGCTGCCGTGGTAATAAGAGCCTCGGAAATACCACCTGCCATCTCCATAGGTTGTCCGACACCTACTACAGCTATAACATTAAATGTTCGAATCATACCTGTAACTGTTCCTAAAAGCCCCAAGAGAGGTGATATGCTTGCAATAGTAACGAGAATCCCCAGTCTTCGCTCGAAAAAAGGAAGTTCCTGAAGTGCAACTGTTTCCATGGCATCCCGGGCTTCACGAGGATATCCCTTCTGGTATCTTTTGATACCAGACAGGATAATGCGGGATGCCGGACCCGGGTTCCTCTGGCTGATTTCAAAAATTTGTTCAAGGTCTCCCTGATGAGTTGCCCGTCGTACCGAACGAAGGTATCTTTTTACTCGTTCCTTGGAAAAGCGGAGAACATACCATCTTTCCAGGAAAACCGCCAGGAATATAACAGAACAGGCGACGATGGGATACATCACATATCCCCCTCTTGCAAGAACGGTAAAAATCTGCATTAAATGTAACCCCCTGAATTCATCTCAAAACAGGATTAGTGTATCTTCGAATTAACCGGCAGTCAAGAGATCATAACGTTCACGTGCTCTATCAACCCATTCATCCCGCCGCCCGCTCTCCACAGCACGCTTGTAAAAGTTTATAGCTTCGTCTCCCCTTTCCAAATACTCAAGGCACACTCCCATCAAATATGTTCCGCGAGTAAAGAAGCGCCCCTCTCTGTCACTGGTAAGTTTTTCGAAATAAAAAGCCGCGCGGTCATATTGTTGCTCATTGAGATATACGCTCCCAAGACGTAAATAGGTATATTCAGTCTCCCCTTTATCCATGTTTTCCGATGTCTTCTCAAGAGCCGATAATACCTCAAGTGCTTTTTCCCTATCGTCCAGTGCAATCAAATGATCTGCACGGAGAGATTGTAATCTCAATGCATCGGTTCCTTCTGGATACGTATCCAGGTATTTCTCAATCAGTTCCAGACTTTGCCCACGTTCACCTATAGCCGATGCCGACCATGCCGCCATTGAAAGGATCTCCTCTTCAGCTGAATGTCCTGGATTTTGTTCAAGAAAAGCTTTACTATCGGATAAAAATTCGGCATACTTCTCTCGTTGATACAATTCATCAAGAAGCAGTAACCAAGAACGCTCCGCGTAATCCGTTTTACCCTTGAGAACGCGCAACAACTCGATACCGTCGTCAACTCTTCCAAGCCTGCGGTATGCTTGAGCCATTCTCCATAACACCGCAGGATCATCGCTTGCATCAAGCTGTTGGTAATACTCAGCCACCTTTTGCCAGTCATCTCTCTGGTATGCGATATCACCAAGGTAAAAAATCGCTTCTTCCCGGTAATAAGCACTTTCCCAGGTCAATGAATCACTGAGATACGATTCGGCTTCATCCCGCATGCCCCAACGGTAAAGGGCTTTCCCAAAAAGAAATTTCACCGTTGAACGGTTCTCCGGGTCGAGATCGCTGTCAAGTATTTCTTCATAACGTGCGGATGCTCTGTCCGGGTCATTGCTTGTCACCAGGGAAAGCGCCTCTTCCACTAATTCTCGTTGGTGGTTCCCCAGCGCTTCTGTGGGGTCAACACTGGTACCTACCAACACCTCTTCAGCTTTTTCATTTTCTCCCATACTCTGATAAGCCAAAGCTTTCAGGATAAGGAATTCTTCTGTGACATCATCAACCCCTTGTAAATATTGTATCGAGGCAACAACTTTTTCCCATTCTTCTAACTCAAATGCCAGCTTAACCATAAAACGTGTAAAACCTACAGGAAACGTCTCTCGCATACGATCTTCCCAACCCTGTATCGTCCTCTGGGCTTGTTCGACATTTCTCTCTTCCAACCAGCATGTAGCTAACTTCAAACGGGCTTCCACTTCATATTTCCCCCCGGCATGTTCCTCAAGAAAGCGTTGAAATGCTTCTCGTGCTTCTTCCCATCTTTGCTGGGCATAAAGGGAGTCTGCTGCAAGAAAAGTACCTGTCTCTCCATCCACTTGTGAGAACATTGCCGAAGCTTCCGTTTCTTTTCCCACACGACGGTAAGCATGCCCCAAGGCTTCCATCGCATCCCTCTTGTATTGGCTGTGTGGATAAACATTGAGAAAATCCTCGAAAACCTCTACCGCTTGCGGGTATTCTTCGTCTTGATAAAAACTCAAACCATACAGGAAACGGGCCTTTTCCGTAAGTGGACTGGTCGGAAAACGCAGTCTGAATTGTTGATACGCCACCCTTGCGTCCCTGTTTTTTCCCCCTCTCACCATAGCTTCCATACGCAGTGCTTCCGCTTCCTCTATGAAACCAGCATACGGATATTCCCGAACAAGTTCTTCCAATAGGGGGAACGCATCTTCCCACCGTTCCAGATTGACGAAAGCGACCGACTTTCCCCACAAGGCCAGACCCCGGCCTTCTTCATCTATAAGATACTCAATCGCTTGGGCATAATGTGAAACTGCTTGCTCCCATTCTTCACGATCTGTCAATATTTCACCAGCCAGGAGATGAGCATCCCCTAAAGACGGATTTTCTCCCACGGCTTGCTTCAGATACGCAAGAGCCTGTGCTTCTTCTTCCCATGAATAGAGGTCATATGCCAATTGGTAGTACTGCCAACCTTTTTCTTCGGGGCTTTGCAGCATTTGTATTCCCTTTTCCATCTCCCTCACATACTGTTCCTTTGCTCCAAGCATATAATAACCGCGGGCCAAAAATTCCTGTGCTTCAGGAAACAGGGGATTTGAAGAAAGCGCCCTCTGGAAATATATCAATGCCTGTTCATACTCTGCGTTCTGATAAAAATCAAACCCCTCTCGAAAGTAAGAGAGAGCTTCTCTTCCATATTTTCTTTCCTGTATGCTGCGGTCCAGAAAACGGCGAGCCTGGCTGTCAAAAGGATCCAGTTCAATTACCCTGCGCCAGGTAGCTTCAGATTCCTCGAGCCTTCCAAGATCATATAAAGTCCGCCCCAACCAGTAATGCGCCTCTTTCATTTCGGGATTCATCTGTGCAGCCATACGGAAATATTCTTCTGCTGAACGCAAGTCGCCGCTTGCATAAAACGTATACCCCTGCCGGTATGCTTCAAACGCGTCACGTCCGTAAACTGCAGCACGCTCGGCGACCTCGGCAAAATAACGGGCTTCTCTCAGTGAAGGATCCAAGCGATATGCTTCATCCCAATACTCTTGGGCTTTTGTGGTATCACCCTGATCGTAATAAATTTTGCCCATGAGGTTGTACGCTTCTGCTAAATTCGGCTGAACACGTAAAGCCTCCTCCAAGCTCTGCAGTGCCAGTTCGGTTTTGTTCTGATATTCATAAGAATGAGCTAAGCGCAAATAAGCCCTTGCTGCAGCTGTTTCAACCCATCCTTCACGTTTTACCCTTCCAGCTCGCTGCAGCAGAAGATTCCATGTCTCAACTTCCTTGGCTGTCCAGCCTGTACGTCGATACATATCGGCCAGGTACGCATACCCAATGAGAAAATCCGGTTCAGCACCTAAAGCCTGGTTAGCGAGAACAAATGCCTCCTGCCACAAAGGCCGGTCAGGAAACTGGTTGTCTCCGTATTCAGTCAAGGCTTCTTCGCGCTTCTCCAGTGCGAGATAAAGGGGTTCAAGAGCTTCAGCCGTAAAGCGGGGAATGGAAAAGGGAACAAGCTGCAATCCTAACTCATCCGCCACACGCTCTATAAAATACATGCTGAGCCGCTCAGTCTCTTCCAGAGTAAAAACTTCACTGGGGAGCTCCAGGTATCCCTCTCCTCCTACTGTATACAACCGGCCACTTACAATAAGGCTTTCTCGCCCTGCAATGTCACGCAACCTCAGTGTTCCACTCACAAGATATTCACTACCCATTCTCTGTGTGAGAACCTGAGCAGTTGAATGAATGAAGATTGTCTCACGAGGTAACCGAGCTTCCCTCAATACTTCATCGACGCGTAATGGATCTGTCAGCTCAAAAAGTCCTGATTGTTCAAAAGCTAACTGGATAATATCTCTGATGAAGTAACCTAAGTGTGAATGTTCTCCGCTGCGATCAACAAAGGGAGTCACTGAAAGAGTGGGACGATGCTCAGCTCCGGCAAAAGAGCTGAATAACGCCGTGAATACAAAATAAATCAACATTATGGTAAGTACGAAACGAAGTGATTTTTTCACCATCATTATGCACCTCCGGATACCCTCATCCGTATCTGCCGGTGAGGTAATCCTCAGTTTCTTTCTTTTCGGGTTTAGTAAAAAGTTTCGGAGTGGCATCAAATTCGATCATCTTTCCGAGAAGGAGAAAAGCTGTATAATCGGAAGCACGAGCAGCCTCTTGCATATTGTGGGTAACCAAAATTATGGTATATTTTTTTTTCAGCTTACGAATAAGCTCCTCTATGCGAGCAGTTGCAATGGGATCAAGCGCAGATGCAGGTTCATCCATTAAAAGTATTTCCGGTTCTACTGCAATAGAACGGGCGATACACAGTCTTTGTTGCTGCCCTCCGGACAACTCAAGAGCTGATGTTTGCAGCCGGTCATGTACTTCATCCCATAAAGCCGCATCTCTCAAGCTTACTTCCACTCTTTCCTTGATTTTTTTCTTGTCTCTCCACCCCTGTATACGCAGCCCATAGGCAATATTATCGTATATACTTTTAGGAAATGGATTAGGCCTTTGGAATACCATGCCTATGCGTTTTCGCAAAGATACAGGATCCACTGAATCATCGTATACATTTTTTTCTCCATATATTATTTCCCCTTTCACACACATATTTTCAAAAAAATCATTCATTCTGTTAATACTGCGTAACAGTGTCGATTTGCCACATCCAGAGGGACCGATAATCGCCGTAACACTCTGCTTGGGAAATCTGAGATTGATATCATATAATACCTGTGTTTCACTGAAATATACACTGAAGTTGCGGGCTTCAAGGATGACATCGTTCACTTTTTCTACCACTTCCTTACACTTCTGTATCTATTACGCAAAACTATCGCCAGGAGATTTACTCCCAAAACTAAAAGCAACAACACCAGTGCGGTGCCATAAGCAATTGGCACCTGTTGCTCAGGTCTGGTGCCCTCGGTCATCAAACCGTAAATATGAAAAGGCAAAGCTAAAACCCTGTCAAAAACCGAGCCCGGTAAACCCCGCGAATAAAACGCCGCCGCCGTAAACATAATGGGCGCGGTTTCTCCTGCCACACGTCCGACCGACAGGATCAATCCTGTCAATATACCGGGCAACGCTGTGGGTAAAACCACCTTACGTATGGTCGTCCACTTGGTGGCCCCCAAGGATAGAGATGCTTCTCGAAAAGAAAGCGGTACGGTTTTGAGTGCTTCTTCCACCGCTGTGATGATAACAGGCAAAGCCATGATACCAAGTGTCAGAGATCCAGCCAACAAAGATACGCCAAAATTAAACAATTTCACAAAAATAGCCAGACCGAATAAACCGAACACAACTGAAGGTACCCCGGCCAGGCATTGAATAGATACCCGCAAAGCACGTAAAAACATATTCTGCCGAGCATATTCATTCAGGTACACCGCGGAAAGTACCCCCAGTGGAATGGATACTGCTATGGCGCCACATACAAGATAAAAAGTACCTATTATGGCCGGTAAAATCCCACCCTCGGTCATCCCCCTTCGAG
>SKXZ01000053.1 GCA_007128145.1 Candidatus Nitricultor lacus
GATGCTGCAATCATTCATGAACTGAGGGAAAGAATCTCGTTGCTTGAGAGCGAGCGTGATTTCCTACGGAACATGGTGCAGAAACTCCAGGAGGACGTACGGCTTTTAACCGTCAAACAACTGCCGCCTGCAAAATCCCAACGGCCACCGGATGAACGTGATTGGGCCCAGCGGGTCAGAGACTTCTTTACCGGAAAACGTGAATAATAGAACAAGATACAGTATTCCAGAACTGATGACACCGTTTTCCCCCTATGAAATACCCATAGAAGGGACAGGACACCTTCGCTTTTCCCGCCCCATAACTGTTTTCTACATCTCCCTCACGCGTCAGCGTCATGGTATTATGTAACTGTTATGTAATGACATCATCCTGAATTATTTATGATATGTTAAAAGCCGGGAAATAATAAATCGACAGGGAATAGGGAAAATACAATGCGTGTTGAGAGTGATGTATTGGGAAGTTTAACTGAGGAGTAAATATTTCATGAATGACAGCAGACAATACTATATAGGTCTTGATATTGGTTCAGTAAGTGTTGACGTGGTTGTAATGAATCCTGAGGGGGAAGTTATCGAGAAACAGTATATTCGCCACAAGGGACACCCCATGGAAGCAACGTCCCGAGCTGTATCGTCGATCCTGCAAAACCATGGGGGCGGGAAACTGTGCGCGGGATTAGGGGTTACCGGTAACGCCGGGCGGGCGGTAGCCGAACTCTTAGGCGGGATATTCGTCAACGAGGTAATCGCTCAGGCCGCCTCTACCGGTCGATTTTTCCCGGATGTGAAAACCATCATGGAAATCGGTGGTGAGGACTCCAAGCTGGTTTTCCTGCGCCGCACGGATGATGGTAAGGTAGAAGTGGCCGACTTTGCCATGAACACCATGTGCGCCGCCGGCACTGGTTCGTTCCTTGATCAGCAGGCCACCAGGCTTGGCCTTTCCATTGAAGAATTCGGTAAAATGGCCCTCCTGTCAGAGAATCCCCCACGTGTTGCAGGCCGCTGCAGTGTATTCGCCAAAAGTGACATGATTCATCTCCAGCAGAAAGCTACCCCCCCTGAGGATATCGTCGGAGGGCTCTGTATGGCACTCGCACGCAATTTCAAAAGTACCGTCGGTTCCGCTCTCTCTATCACGCCCCCGGTGTCGTTTCACGGTGGTGTTGCGGCTAACCCCGGTATCGTGCGTGCCATGCGGAAAGTACTCTCCATGGATGAGGCACAGCTGTGTATCCCTGAGCATTTCGCCTGGATGGGCGCAATCGGAGCGGTCCTGCACGCTCGGGAAGCCGGTTTTCCAGCTCCATGCTTCGAAAACCTGCAAAAGGTAGCTGACTACCGGGAAGCACGGGACAAAAAGCACTTGCCACCCTTGAAAATAGAGCGCTCCACTATCATGGAATCCCACGTGGTCTCCCCTCAAAAAGAAAAGGGAACCCGGATCCCTGCCTATTTGGGAGTGGACGTGGGCTCTATCTCCACCAATGTTGTGGCAATCGATGCTGAAAGAAGAGTATTGGCTAAACGGTACCTTATGACCGCCGGACGGCCGATTGAAGCGGTCCGCCAGGGGCTACTCGAAGTGGGAGAAGAAATCGGGAATCACGTTGACATCCGGGGGGTATGCACCACAGGTTCAGGACGCTATCTCATAGCCGATTTCATCGGAGCCGACGTCGTGCGTAACGAGATCACCGCCCAAGCCCGGGGGGCGCTTGCAGTAGATCCACAGGTTGACACCATCTTCGAAATCGGAGGACAGGATTCCAAGTTCATCAGGATCGAGAACGGAAATGTCACCGATTTTGAAATGAACAAGGTATGCGCAGCCGGTACCGGATCATTTCTTGAAGAGCAGGCGGAAAAACTCAACGTATCGATAAAGGAGGAATTCGCTCGTCTCGCACTCACATCCAAACAACCTATTGACCTGGGAGAGCGCTGCACGGTATTTATGGAAACTGAACTCCAGAAAAATCAGCAGCGGGGCTCACGGGTGGAAGACCTCCTGGCCGGCCTCGCTTATTCCATCGTCTATAACTACTTGAACCGGGTCGTCGCCCGTAAAACCGTTGGAAACAGGATATTTTTCCAGGGCGGAACCGCCTTCAACCACGCACTGGTCGCGGCCTTTGAACAGGTGACGGAAAAGCCCGTCACCGTGCCCTCACACCATGAAGTCACCGGTGCCCTGGGGTGCGCCATCATCGCCCAGGAATGCGATACCGGAAAGGGAAGCACTTTCAAGGGCTTTGACTTGAGCGGTTTGCAGTATCGTTTGAACGTTTTCGAATGTCAAGACTGCTCAAACAACTGTGAAATCAACCAGGTGATCGTAGAAGGTGAAGAACCCCTGAGTTACGGCAGCCGCTGTGAAAAATTCGATGTCAAGCAAAAAAAAACACAGCGCTCTGCCTCAAATATTCCTGATTTATTCAAGGAGAGAGAACAGCTGCTGCTCACCGCTTCCCGTAAAAAGACAGAAATCCCGAGCAACGGTCCCCGCATAGGGATCCCCCGCGCCGGCCTGTTCCATGACCTTTACCCCTTCTGGTACACACTGCTCAGCCGCCTGGGAGCGGATGTCGTGCTCTCTGACCGCACTTCTCAGCCTATTATCCACCGGGGAGCCGAAGTGAGCGTGGCCGAGACGTGTTTTCCGATCAAGGTGTTTTTGGGACACGTTCTCAACCTCCTGGAGAAAAACGTGGACTATATCTGGCTTCCCAGTATCATCAACCTGCCTGCAAACGACAAACGCATGAACGACAGTTTCGTCTGTCCGTACATGCAAAGCCTCGCTTATACGACACGTTCTGCAGTGGATTTTTCCCAATACGAGGTGGAAGTGCTGCAACCGGTATTGTATCTCGCTGAAGATTCCCGCCAATGGGTGAAAGCACTGAAGCCCCTGGGAAAACGCCTGGGTAAAAGCCAAGCTGACATAGCAAATGCCGTGGCTGAGGCAATTACTGCATTGGAAGAATTCCAGTCACAATGCAGTCAAAGGGGGGAAGAAGTGCTCGCAAAGCTAGAGGGTGATACTCCAGCCATAGTAGTGGTCGGGCGTTCCTACAATACCTGTGACCCGGGTTCAAACCTTGAACTCCCACGCAAGCTCCGAAACATGGGTGTACTGGCTATTCCCATGGATTTCCTTCCCCTGGAAAAAGTCACACTCCCGGGAGACTGGTTCAACATGTACTGGCGCTACGGGCAAAAAATTCTCTCCGCCTCCGAGCTCATAGCCGATGATGAACGCCTCAACGCCCTGTATCTGACCAATTTCGGCTGTGGACCTGACTCCTTCCTCTCCCGTTTCTTTTCCGAACGCCTGGGGACCAAGCCCATGCTGACAATAGAGGTGGACGAACACAGCGCAGATGCCGGCATCATCACCCGTTGTGAAGCCTACCTCGACAGCCTGCAGGCCAACCGGGGAGTGAAACACCGGGAGGGAAGACACTTCCGGCCCCTCAATCTCAAGCGCGCATCAAGCCGTACCGTACTCATACCGAACATGAGCCCGCAGGCCCATGGCCTGGCCGCGGCTTTTGAAGCCTGCGGAATGAAGGCAGAGCTTCTGGACGAACCGGATGAAGAAACCCTCTACTGGGGGCGTAAACACACCTCCGGCAAAGAGTGTTTCCCCTGCATCATCACTACCGGTGACATGGTGAAATACACCAGGAGGCCCGACTTTGATAGAAACAAAGTGGCCTTTTTCATGGGTGGTTCCGGTGGCCCCTGCCGCTTCGGACAGTACAATACCCTGCAGCGCATGGTACTTGATGACTTGGGATACGAGGATGTTCCCATATTTGCCCCCAACCAGGCCTCGAGTTTTTACAATGACCTGGGAATAGTTGGCCGGAAATTCCTCCGCTTGGGATGGATGGGAATCGTGGCCGTGGATATCCTGGAAAAAGCGCTTTTCCAGACCCGTCCGTATGAACTGGAAAAAAGACAGGCGGAACTTATCTTCAATGAATCGGTGGAAGACGTATGCCAGTCCATCCGGGAAGGAGGACGCCACGCTCAACTCGTAGAAGCCATGAAGCGTGCCCGGAAACGCTTTGAAAGCATACCCACGGATAAAAGCGAGCGGCGACCGGTTATTGGGGTAGTGGGCGAATTTTATCTGCGCAGCAACCGCTTTGGTAACCAAAACCTGGTCAAGAAAATTGAATCACTGGGCGGGGAAGTATGGTCAGCGCCGGTTTATGAGTGGTTCCTCTACCGCAACTTCCGCCGCTCCATGCGCGCGGCTATCGCCGGCCGCCATCTCTTCCGGTTAAAAAATCACCTCGTGGACCGGGTGATGAAAAATGACGAACACAAGCTGGTTTTCACCTTTGAAGGTTTTCTCGAAAATGCTCACGAACCGCCTACAAAGCAGGTGCTGGACTTGGCTGCCCCCTATATCCACCATAGTTTCGAAGGAGAGGCCATCATGACGATAGGCAAAGGTATCGATTTTGCCCGCAAGGGGCTTGCCGGTATTGTCTCGGTCATGCCTTTCACCTGTCTTCCCGGCACCATAAGCCATGCCATCATGAAACGCGTGAGGAGAAACGAAGGGGGAATTCCCTTCCTCAACATGGTATACGACGGGCTTGAGCAATCAACCGACCACACCCGGCTTGAAGCTTTCATGCACCAGGCAAAAGAGTTCGACCGCCAGAATGGGGAAGTAGAAAGTGCATACTGATTCCTGAACCTTTTAACTCAAGCGATAATGGTAACCGGTAATTTGAAGCATTTTTCCCATTGATGAACCTCAGGTTCTCAATCCTGAAGTATTCCTGAAAATATATTGGAACAATCGCGCATAAAAAAATCGGGGGTGCGGAGCTATCTTGCAGAATTAATCTGTGCCATCCTGCAAAGCGTTTTCCACGGCCTTCAGAAAAGCCTTGCTTGAAACCGTCGCTCCGCTTACTACATCCACCTGAGGAGTTTGCTGCTCGATAATACGATTTGAGAGTTCATCCACCAGTTGCTGCCGGTGAAAAGAATGTTCCTCCACCACGTCTACAGAAAGTATGCGTTGGTCTTCCACGGTCACCGCGACAGTATTTGACCACCTGTATCCCTCGAATGTTCCCTGGTAGATTCCATCAGGAATATTCAAATCAACCTCGCCGATAACAAGAGCTTGCATCTCCTCCAATCCACGGTTGAGGTAAACGACCGCTCCACCTATAATTACTACTACGGCCACCACAACCGTTACAAGAATCTTCACCCACAAACGCATTTTCATTGTCAAATCCCCTCCTTTCTTTACACCATTCCCAGTATTTCCATGACGTGATGTTTCATTTCTTCCTTCCGGCAGACCGTGGTATGTCGTATCGTTTCTTCTTCGAGACGTTCTATCTGGGGGGGAATGTTAACTCCTGTCACACGGTTGAGCTCTTTCACCATTTGAAAATCATCACCTTCACATTGCAAACCGAGGGATTTCATCACTGAGGCGGCAAACTTGTATGGACTGGCTGTGGATACAATCACTGTTTTTGTAGAATCACCGGTTTCCGCGACATACTTGTTATAAACCGCATGACCTACGGCTGTATGGGGATCCATGAGGTACCCTGTCGACTCAAACACCCGCCGTATAGAGGAAGATGTTTCCCCTTCAGTGGCAAAGCCGCCGTGAAAATCAGTAAGCTTTGCTTTCATATCCGAAGATATTTCAAATTTTCTTTTTCGTGCAAGGCTGTTCATGAGTTGTCTCATCGTCTCGGCGTTTTCTCCGCTTATTGCATACAAAAGCCTTTCCAAGTTACTTGATATCAATATATCCATGGAGGGAGACATGGTCATGACAAAATCCCGGTTGGCGTCATATACGCCGGTCGAAAAAAAGTCGAAAAGAACACGGTTTTCGTTTGATGAACAAATAAGCTTTTTTATGGGTACCCCCAAATTTTTGGCATAATATGCGGCAAGAATGTTTCCGAAATTTCCCGTGGGAACGACAAAATTGACCGGTTCATTTCCCACCGTTCCTTCTAATTCACCTAATTTCATATATGCGAAAACATAATAGACAATTTGCGGGATAAGCCGGCCCACGTTAATGGAATTTGCCGAGGAAAAAACGTACTTCCCTGAAGCCATTTTATTGAGAAGATCAACATCAGTGAAGATTTCTTTGACTCCTTTTTGTGCATCGTCAAAATTTCCTTCAATACCTAATACATACGTATTTTTTCCTTTCTGGGTCACCATCTGCCTTTTTTGAATCAAGCTCACCCCGTGCTCAGGAAAAAATACAATAATTTTTGTTCCCTCGACATCGGCAAACCCCTCCAAGGCAGCTTTACCAGTATCTCCTGAAGTGGCTGTCAGCACAACTACATCTTTGTCGATCCCTTTCTTTTCCATGGCCTTTTTTAAAAAATGTGGCAATATCGTCAAAGCCAAATCTTTGAAAGCGAGTGTCGGGCCATGAAACAATTCTAAAAAGTAGTAATCTCCCTGCTTAACTAAAGGCGCTACCAGTGTTGTATCGAATGAATGTTTGTACGCTGCATTGATATACTGCTTCAGTTCCGCTTCCGTATAATCAGGCATATAGAGGCTCATGACGGCCAAGGCTGTTTTCCGGTAATTTTTCCCCAGGTAATCCACCGGATTCATTGCATTTTTCGGCAGAGGATGCGGAACAAAAAGACCTCCATCAGGAGCGATGCCGGAGAGAATAGCTCCTGCGCAATCCTGGGGCCGAGCCCCGCCCCGTGTACTGATATATTCCATCGTCTTCATTTGTGCTCCTTTATCCTCTCACCCCGGACTTGATTTTGTGTCCAGTGGCTTGGGTTGATAGAAACAAAAGTCAATTTATTCACCCTTACAACATGAGGGAATGCTGGAATTATATTGTTTTTCCTTGCTTTTCGCTTTACCACGTCTTACTTCTTACTCTTACGCCTTACTTCTCACTCCCTTTATAGCCAGGAAATATTCCATGAGATGATGCCCTTCCTCTAAGAAAATCCCGGTTTCAGCCGCTGCTTTCTCGCTGAACGCACGCCCCGGATGCTCACCTTCTTTCGTATTTCGGTATATGAGAAAAGGAACCGGATCCCTTGTGTGCGTTCTCAAAGACAGGGGTGTGGCGTGATCCGGAAGAAACATTATGCTGTATTCATCCCACGTTTTTTCCAAAGCATCCGCGATAGGTTTCACCACATTTTCGTCGATGAGCTCAATCGCGCGTACTTTATTCGCAAGTTCATTCCTGTGCCCGCATTCATCAGGGGCTTCTATATGGATATAGACGAAATCCTTACCCTCTCCTAAAACACGCAAAGCCGCTTCGGCCTTCCCCCGGTAATTGGTATGAAAATTTCCTGTAGCACCGGGAACCTCCACAATCGATAGCCCCGTGCAAACTCCCAGGCCCCGAACCAGGTCAACAGCGGATATAACGGCCCCCCTCAGGCCGAATTTCCCGGTAAAACTTTCCAGAATGGGTTTTTTTCCCTCTCCCCAAATCCAAATGGAATTGGCCGGTAAAAGTCCCTTTGCTCTTCTCTCCTTGTTTACCGGATGTTCTGCCAGTAATAAAGCGCTTTTACGCATCATTTCCTGTATGACCTGGCATTTCACACCACGTGGGAGATATTCACCCACCTTGCGCCCCAGAATATCATGGGGAGGGGTCAATTCCCAGCTGTCTGGTCCTCCTTTCCATATCAACAAATGACGATAGCTTACACCCGGGTGAAAAGTAAGGTTCTCCCTTCCCAACTCCTTGTTGATATGCTCAATCAGGATCGCTCCCTCTTCGCTCGTTATTTCACCAGCACTATGGTCAAGTATCGTTCTATCCTGGTACTTCTCTTCTTCTGTAAGTGTTACCAGGTTACACCGGAAAGCTATATCCGTCTCTTCCAGGGATATACCCATACTTTCCGCTTCAAAGGGAGACCTCCCATTATAGGATAACCGAGGATCATATCCGAGTACTGAGAGGTTCGCGACGTCACTACCCGCGCTCATATTTTCAGGAATTGTTTTCACCAGCCCCAGGATTCCTTTTTTCGCAAGCATATCGGCTGTTGGTATATGCGCTTTTTCAAGTGGCGTGAGGCCCCCGAGCTCCGTCAGGGGGTAATCAGCCATGCCGTCACCAAGAATTACTGCATATTTCACTTCTGTCACCCCTTTTCAAGGTAATTATAGCACTGTATGAGTATACGGTTGTCTCCGCTGGCAATCATTACATCGAAGCAGCCAAAGAAAATGAAAAAGGGATGAAGAAAGTCCTTAAAAAAAGGTTTGGAGAGAGTTAAGTCCAACCCCTATAAAAGAGCTGCCAGGCTTGTCTCACCGAATGACCAGCCTGGCAGCTTCAACGACAAAGCGGGCATCCCGCACTGCTCTTTCCCCGTCTTTCCGGGAATATTCTGTCGTTTCACTACTCACTATTCACTACTCACGACTCACTGCCTTTACGGAGTACCTCATCAATTGTGTATTGTTTGTCAAAAACCCAGTACCAGCTTCCTCCCCGCTCAACTCGCCTGGCCCCCACCCTGGTGAGAAGATCAGCTAAATGACAAAGGTAATTTGAAAAAATGACCACGGTCGAAAAGAATATAAGCATCTTCAATCATGTCCATAAAGAGAGGACTCCCCCATTGTACTTCTTCACACGTTTTGATCACCGGAGAAAGAACGGTTTCAAATCCCCTCCCTCTCAAAGTGTCTAAAAGAGGACTTAACCGCTCTTCTGCTAGCCCAAATTCATCCATTCTCCGCAGAGCCGGCCACAAGGAAGATCATGAGCTACAAGTACAAGGTCTATATCGGAATCCGGACATGGAGTCCCCCGCCCCACCGAGCCAAAGACAGCCAGCGTCACTAACCGCTCACCATAAACTTCCTTGCAAACAGGAAGCAAAGCATTAATGATTTCACAAAACCCTTCTCTAATGTACACTTCTCCACACCTTCTTCATACTAAGAAAGCATTTTCTCTATCTTATCCCATTTTCTTGAGCATAGCATGAAAGACCAGGGTCTCGGAGAAAAATCAGTTATCGAATCCACTTACGCTTGATGTTGCGAAGGCTCACGAGGAACAATCCGGCACAAAACCCACCCAGGATGGCAAAATCAAGACCAAGCGGCAGCATATTGTGCCCTCGCACCGATCCATGGAGAATATCCACTCCGTAGGTAAGGGGAAGAAGGTATGAGAGGGGTTGGAGAAAAAGAGGAAGATCTGTGATGGGGAAAAAGAGACCACAGAGAAAGATCATGGGAAAGCGGAAAAAATTCGAAAAAGTCTGTGCTTCGAATACTTCACTCACCGATACGGCAATAAATAAGCCAAGGAAGGCAGAGGAAGCGGCAATCAAAACTACGGCTGGAAAGAAGATACCCCATGAAGTTGCGGAAAGATCGGTCAGAAACGCAGCCATGATGACCGGCACAAAAACA
>SKXZ01000090.1 GCA_007128145.1 Candidatus Nitricultor lacus
AGTATCAGGTCCAGGTACTCACGCCGCCAGTCCTCATCCCCGGCGACAGACGCTTCGGGAACAAGGGAACGGGTGCGCGCACACCCCCGCAATTCTACGCCTCTATCAAGAAGATCGCGAGCCATTAAAGGAAGGAACTCTTCTGCTACAGCTTCATCCACTAAAAGTGTTTCGGCGGCGTTGCATACACTGGGCCTCTGGGTCTTAGCATTAACCACAATGTCACGAGCCATCTCAAGAGACGCGGTACGTTCAATGTATACGTGACAATTCCCTACTCCTGTTTCGATAACCGGGATAACGGAGTTTTCCACCACCGAACGAATAAGGCTCTCCCCACCACGGGGAATAGCAACGTCTATATACTCACGTAAAGACAATAAATCATGCACATCCTGGTGGCTTTCGCTATCGAGCAAGCACACCGCGTCTTCGTCAATTCCTTTTTCCTTCAGGGTTTCACGAGCCAGTTCAGCCAGTATCCTGTTGGATTTCAAGGCGCTTTTGCTCCCCCGCAGAATACAGGCATTTCCCGATTTAATACTCAGCCCTATACTGTCTACCGTGACATTCGGCCGTGCTTCGTATATGATAGCTACCACTCCAAGGGGAACCCGCACTCTTTGAACGAGTAAACCATTGGGCCTTCTTACTCCCTCTACAACCTCACCAACCGGGTCCTTGAGAGACACCAACTGCCGGAGGCCCTGGGCCATTCCTATTACCCGTGTTTCATTGAGAGCGAGCCGGTCCAGGAGCGATTGCTTCATGCCACTTTCCTGGGCGGCTATGCAATCTTCACTGTTTTCTGTCAATATTTGTTCTATTTCACCCTCCAACCGTTCTGCATATCTTGTCAGAAAAAGATCCTTATCTGCCGAAGAAAGATTCATGAGAGTGTATGAAGCTTTTTTTGCTGCTTTCGCTGCGTTTTTGATCTGCTCTTTCATTCTATCACCTCCAGCCTGAATGCAGTGAGGAGTAAGGAGTGAGGGGTGAGGAGTAAAAAGACTCACTTCTTAAACCTGCTCTGAAAACAAGACAAGATTATCCACATGGATTACCACAGGAGAAAATCCGTTTTCGGACAAAACGTCCTTCAAGGCACTGGTATGCATACCCCTTATACGGGCAAGCTCATCTGAGGCAAAATTCACCAGGCCCCGCCCCAATGACCGCCCCTCTTCAGTTTTAATATCAACACAGTCTCCGACATCAAAGCTTCCCTCGCACGCTTTTACACCTGCCGGCAATAGACTCTTGTGTGATTGCAGGGCAAGTTCTGCTCCATGATCCACAATTATGCTGCCACGGCACATCATACCAAACCCTATCCACCGTTTCCGGCTCTTTATAGCCTGTTTTTGGGGATGAAAAAATGTTCCTACTTCATCGCCCTGAATGATTCTTCGCAGGACAGAAAAATCCTTGCCCGATGCTACGATTACCCCTGTTCCTGAACGAGTGGCTATGTGGGAAGCGATAATTTTGCTTCGCATTCCTCCGGTGGAAAGAGCACTCCCCGCGCCCCCACCCATTTTTTCCACATCCTGATCAATCGCAGCCACTTCGCGAACCAATACAGCCGACGGGTCCCTCTTGGGATCACCCGTATAAAGCCCTTCCACATCAGAGAGGATCACTAAGAGATCTGCGTCAAGCAAGGAAGCAACCAGGGCTGAAAGGCGGTCATTATCTCCGAACCGTATCTCTTCCACCGCCACGGTATCATTTTCGTTGACTATCGGTAATACCCCTAATTCAAGCAGGGCTGTAAAGGTGTTTCGGGTATTCAAATATTTCGAACGTAAATGGATGTCCTCCGGAGCCAACAGTACCTGGGCTACCGGTATTGTATAACGGGAGAATGCCTCACTGTAGCGTTCCATGAGCAATACCTGGCCCACGGCCGCCATGGCCTGCTTGTAGGGAAGATCGCGTTTTCTCCTGCGATGGGAAAGAACACTCATTCCGCATGCTACGGCTCCTGATGATACCAAGATTACTCTTTTTCCTGATTCCCGGTACAGGCTGATGTTCTCGGCAAGCTCTGCAAGCCTTGATTCCTGTAAACGCGATCCTCTCACCAAAAGAGAACTCCCAACTTTCACTACAACAACCTTGGCTTGTAAAACAAGTGTATTTCGGTCAATCATGGTTAAAGCGCAACCTTTTTCCGTCCCAGTTGAGAGAGATCCCACTGATTTCCACCCGGCAAGGTACGGGGAGTGAGCCAAGGTAACGCTCAAAGCCGCTTTCTCTCAACTGCTGGTTGATATAGTTCTCTGCTTCTCTTCCTTTTTTATCGGCTTCCACAATCAACCGTTCAAGGAATGGAGAAGTCAACCGTAAAGCCGGTTCTTCCTTTTCTCCAGAGTGAGAAACGAATGCATCCCCCTTTTTTTCTACGCTCGAAATAACTGGAAGTTTTGTTACTGTATGCAGCAGAAAATCGAGAAGCTCCTCAATTCCCCGGCCGGTTGGAACCGAAACCGCAAACAGTGGAACCCTGCTGGGAAGTCCCTGGCGCAGCCGGGCCAACCCCTCTTCGGCTCCAGTCACATCCATTTTGGTTGCCACCACCGCGAAAGGTTTATGTATGAGGGCAGATTGATAGGAAGCAAGCTCATTACGGAGAGAATTGAATCCTTCTTGTGGTTCTTGTATCGCGTGAGGAGATACATCAACCAAGTGAAGGATGAAACGTGTACGCTCTACATGACGCAGAAACCCAATACCAAGACCGGCACCGCGTGATGCTCCCTCAATGATACCGGGTATATCTACCAATATAACCCGTTCACCTTTATGTTCAACCACTCCAAAGTTCGGTTCCAGTGTTGAAAAAGGATACTCGGCTATAAGGGGTTTTGCTCTGCTGAGTGCTGAAAGCAGGGTTGATTTTCCTGCATTTGGGAGACCAACGATACCTACATCCCCTATTGATTTCAATTCAAGGATGATATCCCGTTTCTCCCCTTTACGGCCGTTCTCGGCTATCCGTGGAGCCTGGTTGACAGAGGTGGCAAATGAAGCGTTTCCCCTTCCTCCGCGGCCTCCATGAGCTGCAATAACGCTTTTTCCATCAGTATCAAGATCGAACAGCACATTGCCTGTTTTGTTGTCCAACACTTGAGTGCCGATTGGGACTTCGATATACATATCTTCTCCATTAGCACCCGTACGATTTGATCCACCACCGGGTTTTCCATTCGGTGCGCGGCACACTTTAAGAGTGGAAGCTTCATAGAGGCTTGTAAGGCGGGAGGAGGCACGAATGATAACATTTCCTCCATCTCCGCCCCTTCCGCCGTCAGGGCCGCCCCGGGGAACATACTTTTCCCTTCTGAAGCTTACAGCTCCATTCCCCCCCTTTCCTCCGGCAACATGGAGAAAAATGCGGTCTACAAACACCACGTACTCAGGAGGCTATGGAAGCGGGAGTTTTTTCAGTATGAATTGAGACTCTTTTTCTTCCCTTGTTCTCGTCAAAAACCACATAGCCGCTACAAGTGGCGAACAAGGTATAATCTTTACCCATTCCAACGTTCAGCCCCGGCCACAGGCGGTTCCCTCTTTGCCGAACGATTATACTTCCCGCTTTCACATATTGACCACTGTAAGCTTTGACTCCAAGCCTCTTTGCGTTGCTGTCCCGGCCATTCCTTGCGCTTCCGCCGCTTTTTTTATGTGCCATGAACGATTCACCTCCGCTTCAACAAGGATAATGAGTGAGTATTGAGTTTCGCCTGTTACTCACTCATTATCTATTTTTTCTCTATCTTCTCGATCCGCACCAGGGTAAAGTCCTGCCGGTGCCCGGTTTTTTTCCGAATATTTTTTTTCGGTTTATACTTGAAAACTGTCACTTTTCGGTTTTTTCCGTTATCCATTACCGTGCCGGTAACTTTAGCTCCATCCAGATAGGGGGTGCCAACCAAAGAATCTTCATCTGAACGGACCATGAGAACACGGTCAAATACCACTTGCTCACCCTTCGCAGCACCAGCTGTATCCAGGCGGAGCATTTCCCCCTCACGGACCGGATACTGTCTGCCGGCCGCTTCAATTATCGCGTACATTACGTTCACCTCCGAAAAATGTGTGAATAAAGCACCAATCAGCTTTGAAGGGCGTACAAAATGTATCATGGGAAAATTGCTTTGTCAAACATAAGAACCTGCCGGTCAGGATTCAGAATACAGGATTCAGAGTAAAAAATCTGACCATAAACTTTTATTTCACAACTATGTTTGACTGTGTTGTTCTTTTTTTAACTATACTGGTGGTGATTGAGTAAGCATGCGTTCACGCACCTCTTCCTCACCTACTCCGGTTATGCTGTACCGCCGGGGAGTCAACGACCTGGAAACACTCCAAAGAATGTTTTTTGAGTACACTCTCTGCAGATTGTCGAGATATGTCTTCCCGGTCCTTTCCAGGAAAGCAGCCAGCTCTTCCCCAACGGTAAAACCGATTGTAGACGCGGAGGAATGACGACAGATCTCCTCTACCTTCCGCAGAAACTGTACAGCCACCGTTTCGATAGAGAGTGTTTTTCCCTCACCCCCGCAGCACTGGCATGGTTCACGCAAAAAAGTATCTAGATTTTTTCGTACTCTTTTCCGTGTCATTTCCACTAAGCCCAACTCACTCATTTCAATAACCGTACAGCGGGTTCGGTCACAGGCAAGAGCATTCTGAAGGGTTCTTACCAGCTCCTTTTTGTGATCCTTGCGTCCCATATCAATGAAATCAATGAGGATAATTCCTCCCAGGTCACGGAGTCTCACCTGGCGTGCAATTTCCTGGGCGGCTTCTAAATTTGTTTTCAGGATAGTTTCCTGCAGATTTTTCTTTCCCACGTACTTGCCCGTATTCACATCGATGACTGTCATAGCCTCGGTACGATCGAAAACAAGGTATCCCCCGCTTTTCAACCACACCTTGCGGCTCAACGCTTTTTCAATCTCCCGGTTGAGCCCGAAATGTTCAAAAATATTCTCACGGCTGCTAAACAGCGCAACTCTGTCTCCCAGTCGTGGTATTACTGAATCAATAAAATCCTTGAGTTTTTGGAAACCGAAGTAGGAATTAATCCAAACTTTCGTGACGTTATCGTCCATAACATCCCGTACCAGCGTATAGAGCAAGCTCGCTTCCTCATAGAGAACTGCTGGTGAAGCAATGATTTCCGCTTTTTTTTGAATTCTCTTCCACAACCGAAGCAGGGTTTCGATATCTTCTTTAATTTCCTCCATCTTCTTTCCCTCGGCAACTGTTCGCACGATAACACCCATGTCAGGCGGTTTCAATCTATCCACCAGTTTCTTCAATCGATCGCGCTCCTCTGCCGAAGAAACCCGATGAGAAACCCCCAACATGCTCATTCCCGGCATCACAACGACATACCGCCCGGGAAGGGTTATCTTGGTGGTTACCCGTGCTCCCTTAGTGCCCATGGGTTCCTTTGCAACTTGAACGACTACCTCCTGGCCCGGCTTGAAAACTTCTTCGATGCGTTTCGGTTTATTTTTTTCCGCAAAAAGAACATCACCGATAAAAATAAATGCATTTTTATCAAAACCGGTGTTGATAAATGCTGACTGAATACCGGGCAGCACGTTTTCAACCACACCTTTAAATATATTTCCAGCCAGCCTGGACTCGGTGGCGCGTTCGAAAAAAAATTCCACCACCTTTCCCTCCTCTATGAGAGCAGCTCGTATTTCAATTTCTGACATATCGATAACAATTTCTTTTTTCACCGTAAAAACCCTCCGGAGTGTTCAGCAAAAAGAACTCCAGTTTTTTCTATTTCCATTGGCGCATCCAGAGAGAGGCACTCCCGCAGGAATTGTGCAAATTTGAAGGGGTTAGCCAGTAAGGCTTTCCCTGTAAACACAAATGATACCACAAAACATGTTCTCTCCGCCAAGGGTGCTTTTATCATCTCTACCCCATCTGGAAAGTCTATTGAGTGAAACGGTATTTTATCAAGTTTGAGAGGAAAGGTATATGTGTAATACATTGCGGCAATGGATTTGGATACGGATTGTTTTTCGGTCCCGATGTTCTCGGCCTTTATAACGGCTAACTCTCCCGGTAGTTCTTTATTGAGTGTTTCTTTCATGATAGCTGGATCGTAAGGCAATGACAGTTTGATATCAAGAAATTCCGCGAGGCTGGTTACTCCAAGGGGAAGAGCCGGCCCAAAAGATAGTTTTGGTCGGGGATTGAAGCCGCGGGTATATTCTACTGGTATCCTGGCTCTGCGCAGAACCCGATCCCACAGCCTGGTGATATCGAGTTGAGAAAAAAAGTGAAACGGTCGCAACTTGAGATGTTGGACCCTGACATTACATAGCCCCTCCTCCATGGTCAACACGCTCCACATCCATGACATGGATACCCAGGCTTACATGAAGGTGTCGCTTCTTCGCTGAACGCTTTTTTGAATTCTCTCCAGAGGAAATCTCTCCCCACACCTATAGTCAAATGATCCCAGGGGAGCACCTCCTGTTCAGTCCTTTCCCGCTGGGCATGGAAACGTGGATCCACTCCACAAAGTGAAAAAGCTTCCATCCAGAGTGGAAAAGAAAAATGCTCACTCCAGCCGTCCATTTTCCCTCCCATGCGATATACCGCCTCTATTACAGGAGCTACATTACGGTCACCACGGGCGAGTGCAGCTTCAACCAGGTTCACCTGAAAATCCGACCAACTCAGACGAACCTGACGACGCATATGACGCAAACTTTTCCTCAGGAGAGCAACGTTTTCTTCGAAATATTCCTGTGGCTTTTGAGAACACCACTGAAAGGGAGTTTGTGCTTTGGGGATGAACGCGGAAAGAGAAAGGTGCATATTCACTCCCTTGCCTGCTACCCCTTTCCCCATCCGCAACCCTTCCTCTACAAGGTTGGCAATTGCTTTAATATCCTGCGGAGTTTCTGTGGGAAGACCAAACATGAAATACAGCTTGAGATCTCTCCAGCGCAAGGAAAAAGCCTGCGTGATGGTTTCGAGTATCTGCCGGTCGGTAAGGTCCTTATTGATTACCCTTCGTAATCGATCAGTGCCGGCTTCAGGTGCAAACGTCAATCCACTTTTCCTCACGGAAGAAATGTCACGTGCTATCTGCAGAGAAAAATGATCCATACGCAGGGATGGTAAGGTTACGTTCACCTTGCGGGTATTCAAGCGAGCGGCCAATTCTCTCGTCATTTCTCTAATATGAGAATGATCGGTAGTACTGAGGGAAAAAAGGGAAACCTCGTTGTAACCGCACGAATCGACCAGAGCTTCAGTCAATCGATACACATTACGAGGTGTCCGTTCCCTTTGCGGCCGGTAAAACATTCCTGCCTGGCAAAAACGACACCCCCTCGTGCATCCCCTGGCTATCTCGATTGCTGCTCGATCATGCACAACCGATATGTATGGAACAGGCACCTGTTCAGGGTATGGAACAGAATCGAGATCGCGCACCCATCGTCTTTTTATCTTCTCAGGAGCTTGTGGGTGATTTACTTCTACCTTTTTCACGGTACCGTTGGAAAAATAGCAGGGGGTGTAAAACTGCGGAACGTACACACCTCGGATTTTAGCTAACTCTGAAAGTGTCTTCTCCCGGTCCTGACCATGTGTACTTCGTATGATTTCTACAATTTCAACGATCGCTTCCTCCCCTTCACCTAATAGAAAAGCGTCAAAAAAGGGCGCCACCGGTTCAGGGTTTGCTGTACACGGCCCTCCTCCTAAAACAATGGGATATTTTTTTTCCCGTTTTATGCTCCGCAAGGGTATCTTTGACAATTCCAACAAATAGAGAACATTCGTGTAGTTAAGTTCTGTTTGCAGGCTGATTCCCAGGAGGTCGAAATCCCTGAGAGGTGTCCCTGATTCCAAAGTGTACAGGGAAATCCCTTTTTTCTGAAGGAGTTTTCCCATATCCGGCCAGGGCAAGAATGCTCTCTCCGCCCGTATCGAAGGGTCAGAATTCAAAATATGATAGAGGATTTTGAGGCCAACATGGGACATCCCGATCTCATAGACATCGGGAAAAGCCAGGGCAATGGAAATATCCACGCTTTGTGGTTCTTTAATAACCGCGTTCCATTCCCGGCCGATATAACGGCCGGGTTTTTGCACCGACATAAGCGCTGGGTCGTCTCGAAGAAAGGAGTGGATAGAAGGGGCGTTCAATCGTCCTCCCTCCTTTTTCGAGTAATATTTGCTACCAGTCCAATGGCAACCATATTGATGAGAAAAGAACTTCCACCGTAGCTCAAAAAAGGAAGCGGGATACCGGTTACCGGCATGACACCGATATTCATTCCAATATTAATCATGGATTGAAAGACAAACATGGTCGCAACCAGCGAAGCCAGGAATTTACCTTCCAAATCAGGCGCGTCACGGGCAATTTTCAGTAACACCCAAACCAACATCATGAACAACACAATGATCAGCGCACCACCGAGAAATCCCAGCTGTTCGCACCACGCAGCAAATATAAAGTCTGTATAGCGTGCTGGAAGAAAGCGTAACTGGCTTTGACTTCCGGAAAGAAAACCGTTCCCCCAAAAACCTCCAGCCCCGATAGCAATTTGAGACTGGATAACATTATATCCACTCCCCAGAGGGTCACGATAAGGATCAATGAAAGAAAGCAGGCGGTTTTTTTGATAATCTGCCAGAAATGGCCATGACAGGGGCAGGAGCGCTATAAAAAAGGAGATACTGAACAGAATTTTTTTCCAGTTGAAGTTAGAAAGCAGCATGGCAGCCAACCATAAAGCTACAAATACCATGGATGTACCCAGGTCTGGCTCAACGAAGATAAGTGCACCCGGTACAACAGTTAACAGAAAAAATTTGGCATAAAGCCCCCATTCATCGGCATGCTGAATATTCTGTACCATGTATGCTGATGCGAAAAGAATGTAGGCTACTTTTGCAAATTCAGAGGGTTGCACTGAACGGGAAAAAAGCCAGCGGCGTGCTCCCATTTCATCACCAGATCCAAAAAAGAGCACTGCGACAAGGGATATCATCATGAAGGCATACAGTGGCCACCCCAATTTCAAACACCATCGATAATCCAGGCGGCTAACCAGAAAAAAAGCACCCCAACTTATTCCAACCCACATGATCTGGCGTCCATAAAAACTTCCGCCGAAAAGACCGCTCGCACGCAGGGGATCTGTGGTGAATATGGCAATTATTCCACATATGGTGAGAGCAAGCGCAACAAGAATGAGGACAAGTCGAGAAGACATCAGCTCAGGCCCCCACGGTATTCTAAATACCACTCAATCATTTTTCTTGCTGTTTCAGCAGCTATACCGCTTCCTCCACCACCATGTTCAATCATTACGAC
>SKXZ01000002.1 GCA_007128145.1 Candidatus Nitricultor lacus
ATCGACAAAATCCCTGTACCGAACCATCTCTCTCGCGCATTCGATTTCATAATGATGGACAATTTCTCTCTCAATCGCCTGTTTTGTTTCATCGAGACCAAACAAGCGGGGGCTCACGCTGTCAATAATCTGGAACTCCCAATGTGTTGCAAAATAATGGGCGGCTCGCACAATACGTTGTTCGGGCTGTGGTTTTTCCCCACATAAGTACTCCCTGAACCTTTCAAAAAAGTTCCCGGGAAGTGAAGCCAAATCTTTCCGCATCTTTTCAAGCACATACATATCGAGTTTGTTTTTTATTTCCCGGTTTTCCACCAATTTGTGAAAAACCGGAGGCTTGATGTCCGTAAGAACCATTCTCTGTAGGTATTCAAATATTCCTCCCTCTACAAGGTAAACCCAGTTCACTGTTTTTTGAAATATTTCCTCCTCAATACGCCCCAGAAGCCAGGCAATTATCATCTTGTGGGCTTGCTTGTCGAGTTCCGTAAACTCAATCGGGCGAATTTGATCGTTCCACCGCTGCATGCTGGCACCCTGAAAAAGCTTTCTGATCAAGCTTTGACCAACCACGTCTCACCCCCTGGTCACGTTTTTCTTTCTGAGCGCTTTTTCGAATATTTTCGTGGAGAACGGAAAATCGGATATGCCCCCTCAACCATGGAGCGCAGTCCACCTACAGATGAAAGATTGCGCATCCCCTTTTTCACTTCCGACATGAACTCCTGCATAACCAGTTTTTCTTTCACTTCACCCTCCTCCTTAACCAGGGTGAGCCGATGCAGGGAATACAAACCCACCAGGAAAGCCAGGAAAAAGAAAAAATCCCAGTGACTGAAATGTAAAGTCTGTATCGCCACTTCTCCCTCCGGTCCAGCCCAGGTTATGGTCCATGACAAGGCACGCTGCCGGAATGAATCAACAAACTGGCCGCCAATAATTGGAGCGATACCAGCGGCTACAGCGTTTATCAGGTTATTGGTAGCCAGGTATGCCGTAGCCTCGCCTTTTGGTGCGAGCTTCATTCCGATATTGAGTGAAGAAATCGTTACTCCGGCTGTGGAAATTCCGGTAAATATATGTATGAGTACCAAGAGGGGGACGGTTAAAAAATATTTTTCCGGAAGCGTGGTAAATGTCCATGCAAGAATACAAAAAATGAAAATCGGGCCACTCACTCTTAAAACTGATTTGTTACTGAAACGGTCGGAGAATTTTCCCCATAACCGGATGAAAAGAACGTTCATCAACTGACTTACCACGGAAAGCAACAGCACATACGTCAAGCTTAATTCAAGCCTTTTCAGCATGTACACGGTAAAAAATGGGGCAGCCAGGTTTACAGCGAAATTCCAGGAACTCATGAATAATATCAGATTGCGGAAATTTACCTCACGAAAAGGTTGAGATACTACTCTTTTGAAAGGCCTGTGTTCAATGTTGGAGCTTATCCTCGGTTCAGGTGTCATAAGTATAAAATACACGCTGAACAAACCCGCAACAGTTCCCAGGGCAAAGAGCAGGGAATATCCGAATAACTCGGCTTGCGGAAACGTATAACGCCAATAATCCATGAAATACCCGGCAACCAGCGTAATTATCATTCCCAACCCCATGGAAATACCCATACGTCGAGAAAAAAATGATCCCCTTTTTGAAGTGGGGACAAGATCATGCATCCAGGAATGCCATCCGCACGAAGTGATAGAGTTTGATACCGCATGCAGAATCAGCCCCCCTATGAGAAAAACAAGCCTCGCGTTCCTTGTGGGAAGAAAGGGCGCAAATACAAGGAACAGTAAAAATATTCGGCTGAGGAAAGACGAAAAAAATACCATGGAATGGCGGTTCTTATACCGCTCAACCATGTACACCGCACCAACCTGCATAAGCTGGGCAAAAGAAGGAATCGCCGCTAAAAGACCGATAACCAGGTTTGTGGCTCCCAATCGCATTGCAAAGTCAACCAGCAATATGCCACTGGTGAGAGCTATCATGGCTTGGCTGGCCATGCCATCCTTCACGACATAACTCAAACCAAGATATGTTTGGGTGGCAGAAAGGGAATCATGCGGAGTGAGGCGATTTTTTACCTGAACAGGCATATCCTGTGTAGTCTTCAGTGTTTCCCAAAGAGTACGAAGTACCCCCCCTCCTCCACGCGCAATTCCAATCAACCAATCATTTCCTATTTGAAGCAAGCGCAGCACGTTTTATGCCTCTCTTCCGTATAGTTGCCGATAGTGTATATATTCTCACGGGGGGACCAGGAGTTCAACGTCTCCTTTCCCCTTCCAGTATAATGTACGAGAAGACATGCACTTTTTTTTGGGAAACATGAAAAATATTTTCACCACAGCAGAAAGGATAGATATCGGCATGCTGAAAGAAAGAATGAAAGAAGCAATAAAAGTAGCACAACACGTTGGCCGGTTTATCAAAGAAAACCGGGAGCAAGTAGGTGAAGTACGCATGAAATCCTCTAACACCGATTTAGTAAGTGATATGGATATACATGCTCAAAAACATATAATCGATGGTTTAAAAAATCATTTTCCCACAGACAGCTTTTGGGGTGAGGAAAGCGAAGAGGCCCTGGAAGAAAACGCCCACCAGTTATGGGTTATCGACCCTATTGACGGAACAACCAATTATCTGTATCACCTTCCTTTTTGTGCTATTTCAATAGCTTACTATCTGTCAGGCTCACCAGTCATAGGTGTACTCCATGCACCATTTCTGGGCGAAGATTTTTATGCAATGCGTGACGGAGGCGCATTCAGGAATGGAAAGCAACTCTTTATCTCTCAAACTCACAGGTTGAGCGAAGCCCTGATTGGTACTGGTTTCCCTTATTCCCTCGAACTGAGAGAAAAGGAAAAAAAACGATACAACCACTTGCTCCCTGCCTGTTTGGATTTCCGCTGCCTAGGTTCAGCAGCCCTGGAACTTGCCTACCTTGCAGCAGGGAGGCTCGATGCTTTTTTTGAACCTGAATTGCATTTTTATGATGTGGCAGCAGCCCTCGTCCTGGTTGAGGAAGCCGGGGGGGTCTACAGCCAAATTGATGGTGCTCCATGGGACATTACCAGCAATACACTCATTGCTTCAAATCCGGTGCTGCATCCTCAACTGGTGAATATATTGCAAAAGAGAAACAGGAAAAATGAGGAATAAATTTCAACATTTTTGGTTTTTCAAAAATTGATACCAATAAATGTCCCCCTTCACAGGAAGGAGCCTTAATTGCTTTGATTGATACGGTAACTATCCTCGCACTCTCGATTTTAACAGTTTTGTTTTTCGTATCAAGTGCGGAAGCGGACATTCTGGAACAAGCGACAATAGCTTTTACCGAAGGAGATACACAAAAAGGAATCGAACTGAAATCTCCCCTGGTTGATACGGAAAAACGTCTTGTAATCGAGAAAAACCGCTCACTGGTAAATAGCGAAAAAGAACTTGCCGACTCAGTGGTAACTGAAATTATTTATCGCCTCTACCGGGAACAAGGCGAATTCAAGAAAGCTCACACAATTCTCCATACATTTATTCAACGCTACCCTCAACAACCGCTATCTTTTCTCTACCTCTACTGGATGGCAAAAGACGAAGAATCTCTTTCCAATCATGAGAACGCCCTTACGCTGCTGGGGAGAGTAGCGCTTCAATACCCGGAAAACAAAGCCGATCCTTATCGCCTGCGTCTTCGTGCCTTCAGGGACGTAGGACTTAATTTACAACACCAACAAGCCCGTTACCAGGATGCAATCGGAGTGTACCAGAATATTTTACTTCTCTTTCCCGGTTATGAAGGTAAAGCTGAAATATGGTACTTCATTGCTACCTGCTATGAAAACCTGGGAATGATTAGCAAGGCATTGGATGGGTATCACAGGATTCTTGAGGTCCTTCCTCTGTCATTTGAAGAACACCCCTTATTCCACTTGCGGAACCTGGCGCTGTTGAGAATTGATTACCTCACCAACCCTTCCGTTGATACCGATGATCCTCTCGTGCTTCTCTCCTTCCTTGAGAAGGCTTTTTCCACTGGTAATTTTGAACATATCGTTTCACTAGCCAAACGAGGTGATTTTTGGTATGGAACAATGTTCAGTGAAAAAAAGGCAGGAGAGTTCTCCGACGTGCGTCCATACCTGGAGCGCTTTTTGCCAAAAAGTGAGCCGGTTTTCATCCGTGAAGAACTATCATCACAAAGATATCGTCTCAGAATCGATGGATGGGGTGATCCAGAATACGACCGTCTGTATCTCGGTGTGGAAAAAGGGTTATTCGGGTGGGAGTGGAAAGAGGTAATCATCTCTTCAAGTGACCTGGAACAAAAAGTACATGAGGTTCCCGCCATCGACTGATACATCCTATACATACCGTGAGTAGTGAACCTTCTACCTGGCTACTCACGGTATGTATTACCCCCTCAAGGTAACCGGCCTTAAGATCTTGAGGTAATCTCTTCGAACACACCAAGTACATATTCCAATCCTTCTTCCGGGTGTTCCCCCAAGTGGATTCGCATAACTCTTCTCCCTTTGGACAACAAGGCTTCCCGGTCTCCCCGAGCCTGGGCAGCCTTGAGAATACCAAAAGTAAGATTACCTTCCTGTGTTTCAGCATGGTTCGGAATCACAAGATCTCGTGGATCATCACAGGTAAATTGCAGGAATAATCCATTACCGGCATCACCCTTGTGAAGCTGGCCGGTGGAGTGAAGAAAACGGGGTCCATACCCCAAGGTAGTGGCTATTTGAAAACGGTCACGAACACTCGATCGTATTTTTGAAAAAAGACCCTCAAATGATTTCCGTGGGGGGAGATACGCATGGATACAGAAGTAGGATCCCGGCAAGCGGGAACCGAAAAACCCAGCAAGACATGAGGCCAGATCAAGATACGTGGAATCAGCGTATATTTCGACAGTATTTTCAGACAGTGTTGGTTGCTCTTCAGGAAACCTCCCCGTTTCCAGGTACTCTTGCATCATCTGTCGTGCTAAATTTTTGGCTGCTTCTACATCGGGTTGGTCAAAAGGATTGATACCCAGAAAATGTCCAGCCACAGATGTCGCTGCCATCCAGTCGAACATTTCCCTGCCCAAATCATACAAATCTTTTACCGGTCTGAATATTACCGGGTGAGACGCTTCAATAAACGGTACTGCCGCTTCCCGCATCGACTCGTCGCCTCCCACCGGCATAAAAACAAAAACCCTGTCGGAGCCGTAATTTTCCGGGAATGACAGTTCTTCCCCGACAACTGGAAGAATCCCGGTTCCCTTTTTTCCTGTACTTTCTGCTATAAGTTGCTCCACCCAATCCCCGAAGCCGGAACATGAGGGATCAATCACAAACGTTAATTTATCTCTTCCCTCTTGGGCTAACTTTGCCAATGTTATCCCTAATAGCAAAGCATCCCCCTGCCTCCCGCTGAAAGCATGTGCTCCTTCTTGCGCACTTTCAAGCAACCGGGATACATCTATATCTAAAAGAATGGCCGGCACGAGCCCAAAGTGTGAAAACGCCGAGTAACGGCCTCCTATATTCGGGTCATTGAGAAAAGTTTCTCGAAAACAATGCCTCTGTGCCAATTCTTCAAGTGAGCTCCCAGGATCGGTGATTGCCACAAAAAATCTGCCTGCCATTTCCCTTCCCATCTCTGACTGCAGACGGGAATAAAAGAATTGAAAGAATGACAGTGTTTCTACCGTACCCCCCGATTTTGTCGAGACAATAAACAATGTTGGTTTACCCTTGACCAATTCCGCTACCTCTGCAACTTTGGAAGGGTCTGTACTATCGAGGACAAGGAGCTCACAGCCTTCATCCTGCTCCCTGAAAGTACGCTGGAACAGTTCCGGGGCAAGGCTTGAACCGCCCATTCCCAAAAGTACGACATGCTTAATACCTTCCTGGATAATGTTCCTTTGGAATTCCTGGAGATCGCTTATCTTTGATTTCATGTTTTGATGCGATGTGAGCCACCCTAAACGATTGGAAATTTCCTGAGGCTGTGAACCCCACAGTGTATAGTCGCCTTCCCATATTCTTTCTACCAGATTATTATCTGTAACTTCCTGAAGTATATCTTCAACCGCGCTTCCATACTTGCCGAGATTGAAATGCTTTGATAACTTCGTCATAAAGTTTGTCCTCCTTTCTCAATAACCACTCTATTGTATCAAATAGACTGTATTCCCGTTATAATGAACGCTTGAGGATATATTGCCATGGAAGTACAATAATTAAAGAGTATACGTTGGAGATTTCAAAGGTAAACTGGTAGGCGGGATACTTGAATGAATAGAGACTTAAAGAATAATGAGAAAAAAGGCCTACTAAAACTTGGAAATCGTTATTCGGAAAGGCTGGAAAATCAACGGGCAAACCTTGCTCGCCTGCTGGTCACTCAAAACAAAAACAGTGGGAACTTCCTGAATAAAAATGTGCGTGGAAAACAAAACAGTGACACAGAAAATGGATAGCGGAACCCTGATGAACAGATAAAGATAGGATACTTACCTTGAATTTTTACCATTTATGAAATCAGCACAAACCGTTGAAAAGGGAACAACAAGAATGCCTGTTAACAGAAAAAAAATGAAGAAGGTTGCCCGTTTCACCCTCCTCGTCATAGGAATAGCTGTTGGCTTTTTCTTCTTATTCAAGTTCCTTCCTTTCGGCTATATCCATTATCCTTTCTTCAGCCTTTACAGCCGTGTGTACACAGAATACTTGGAGCCGTTTTTCGACGGTTCAGAAGGCATAATGATAATAGCTCCCCATTGCGATGATGAAACAATGGCAGCCGGAGGCGTTATACAGCAGGCAATAAACAACGGGAAAGCAGTCAAGGTTGTTTTTATCACCTCCGGAGACGGTTTCGGCACAGAATACGAGGGTGGTATCGAAGAAAACAGCTTCCCCCGAGGGGTAGGGTTAGGGTATCTTCGCCAGAGAGAGGCCGTACAGGCACTGGAAACGCTGGGTTTAATGAAAGAGAATATTATTTTCCTGGGTTACCCCGATAAGGGAATCGACAGGATATGGAAGAACCACCATGACTGTGACAATCCCTATATTTCCCCCTTTACCCAGAGCGACAGATCTCCCTATCTCACGAGTTTTACCATGGGCGCTTACTTTTGCGCACCACAGGTTATCGATGATCTCATTCGTATTTTGGACGCTTTTCAACCTGGTACAATTTATCTCCCAAGCCCGTATGATCTCCATCCAGACCATCATGCGACGTATGCTTTCACGCGGGAGGCCATGGAAATCTTGCGGGGCAGAGGGACTGAATGGGTTGAAGAAACAATTGTATACCTGTATCTCATTCATTACGGTCGCTTGCGCTGGCCACCTCAATGGGGATATGCTCCACGTGCGCGCCTCACCCCCCCCAGAAACCTGCTCGGGGTGAGGCCCTGGACAACCGTCGAACTTACCCTGGAAGAAGTGGCGCTGAAAAAAGAAGCCTTGGAAAGTTATCAAAGCCAAAGTGCGTTAAGGGAATTCCTCCTTGCTTTCGCCAGAAGAAACGAGACATTTATGCGTGACCAGAATTTTATTCTCCCACCGGAAAGCTCAATAGTCATTCCTGACTCACGCCGTGAAGCCACGCTTCCCATCGTGGTGCGCGGGGGAGATATACAGAACCTCACCATCGCAAGGTTCGACAATACACTGGAAATGATTTTACAAGTCGACTCCGGGGTTCCCATACCAATACGCTATCGTTTTTCTCTCGTCGGTTACCGGAACGGAGAAGTTGTTCTTCGGGAAACATACAGGGTACTGGACCAAAACCGCATCGTAAGAGAAAGAGGTGAAACGGATGGAAAACTCCCTGAAATTCTCGCTTCGGGAAAAACAATAGGCATACGTCTTGATCTCGATGCGGACCGGTTCCCCCAGTCACTTCTTTTGTCTGCAGAATCATTGCTTCCCAGGGATATTATCGCTGATCGCTTACCCTGGAGCTTGGTAATTTTCGCAGGAGAGTAATCAGATAATCCCTTTCCGGATGGGGATAAACATGTTCACTGACCACCCTGAAGGCATCTTCCTCTTGGAAGAGATCGTGAATGAGCTTTCCGTTGGGATAAAAATGAACCAACAAAAGATACCCTTCATCCCTCAGTGCCTCCCTGAACTTATCCCGCAACTTAATGAGACGGTCCCTGCCTCCCAGGTAGTACAGCACCTCAGCAGCCAGGACCAAATCATACGTACCCACTACCTCGTCTTTTGTTATATCTGCTGCTAAAAGAGCTATCTGGTCACCATAACCTGCTAATCTCTTTTTAGCTCGTTCTATGGCAGTCAAGGAAACGTCAACACCGGTAACCTGCAAACCACGCTTGAGAAGCATCTCTGTGAACACTCCCTCGCTCGCCCCTACTTCAAGGATTTGCTTTACGCCGTGCGGCAAGGCGGCCAGGGTCCTCTCATATTTCTCCGTTTCAAAGGGATTGGCCTGGTAATTCCAGGGATCCTTACGTTTTCGGTAGAGCTTTTCGAAGTGACGCGGGCCCAGAATGTGGGGTATTATAGGGTTGAACATCCGCCAGAAATGATTTTCCATTGTCGATTTGAATTTTCTGTAGGTGGTGCGATAATGTATTTTCATACCCATAATGATAAAAAAAATTCTGGCAGTAATCAAGCAGGAAACGGAAGAAGGCGAAACTTACATTCAGAACGTGGAGTACCAGGCACAGTTATAAGTTTACGTGAGGGAAAACAATCCGATCATGAGGCCTTGGTCCGTTTAGTCATCTTCTCAGCTCCTTCCTTTTTATCCACGCTTTTCGGTTCACATGTGGAGGAACTTCTCAAGTATTTGATTCAGCAGGAAAAAAATCTATACAGCTATCGGCACTCTTTGGTTGCAGAAACGCACGGCATCCTGGCGGGGGTCGCCCTGGGGTACAACAGAAATACCATGCACAAAGAATGGTACCTGACCGGTATTCACATAGCTCGTTGCTTAGGCTTGTCGTTTCCGCCGTTTTTATTCCGCCTGATACGTTTCCATCGTTCTTTCGCACCTCTCCATGAAACTGACTGGTATGTGAGCCACTTGGCGGTAGCCCCCCACTTACGCAGGCAGGGTACCGGGGAAGCATTGATTAACAGGGTTTCTCAGAGAGCATGCCAACAAGGGCTTGAACGGATTACGCTGGATGTGGAGGCGGAAAACCAGAGCGCGCTAAAATTC
>SKXZ01000172.1 GCA_007128145.1 Candidatus Nitricultor lacus
AAGGAGGTCCCCGCTGGTTTTGAGAGTTCTGATCTTCAGGTCTCCGCCGTGCATCCCTTCGGTGCTGATTTCATAGCCACCATAATGCGGATCAGTATCATATACAACAGAAGCATTCAGTGCCATAGCCAGGGCTTCCAGGTTCGAAGCTTGTTCCTCGCTCAAGTGTTCAACCTGAGATTCAATGGTTCCCGGAGCCCATTTAGAACGGGTTATGATCAAGGTTATTGTATCGCCTTTTTCCAGATCGTCCATAACTACCCCGTGGATATACAAAATGGAGTAGCTATATAACGCATCACCGATACCTTCTGTTGAAGTATGTGAATAGCCTATGTTGATAAGGTTTGGTTCCATGGTTATGAAATTGGCGATGAGTGTTGTATCTTCTGCCGGCATGGTGTAAGAGAAGCTCGCAGACCGGCTCACCTCGTTTCCGCAATCATCTGTCCACTTGACAAATTCCCATCCTTCATGGGAAGTAGCGGTAACGGTGACTTTTGCTCCTGCTTCGTATTCACCCTCTCCGGAACTGACCCCGCCTGCTTCGGGATAGGACCCGGTCACGAGGGTGTACGTCGGGAGGTTGACCACTTTTTCCTCAAAGGTAGCCCTCAGATTTACATCCTTGGCCGGCATGATAAAGGTGTGGCTCATGTTTTTGCTCAAGATATTGTCATCCTCGTCTTTCCAGTGGAGAAAACTGTACCCTTCGTTTTCTTGAGCTTCAACTACAATTTCCTTACCCGCTTCATATTTCCCGCCTCCCGTCAGTGGTCCTCCTTCTAAGGGATCACTGACAAGAGACAATGTATACACCTGCGGTGAAGTTGGAAATGTTACGGGTCTTGGTTTTGGAGAGGAAGGGATCTTGAAATCTCTTGGAAAATCCGCTCTTGCTGCCCTGATGACCGCACAATCCTCTTTAGGGTCCAGACAATTTTCGAGGGCTCTGTTCACGGCATCGAGCAGCGTATCGGATGGTTGCAGATTAATGATCTTCTCCACGGGAAAAACCAGTGTCTCGGGATCGAATGACCAATATTCGGGTGTTTGGTGTGCATCAAAAGCAGAAAAACCACTTCCATGAACCAGGTTTAACTGTTCCCATATTATAACCTGGGCAGTGGAATATGCATCAACTTCTCCTACTTCCCCAGAAGGATTGGTGATTGCTTTCTTGAGGACTACAAACCTTTCATCCTCCACTTCAAATAATGTATAGAGGACATAGCTTTCTTCCGAACTCACTTCAACTTTGAAAGAACCGTCAAACTCAGTAGGTACTGCTATCTGAAGCGTGCCCGAATCCCCTCCGAAGAAGTAAGCTTTTCCTTCCGGTAAAGAAAGGGATGTATCGCAATCATGCTGAAAGCATTTATCCGGTGGAAGCGCGGACGTGGCGATGATCGAGTATTCTCGTGTTGTTTCATCTGCAGATTGATAAGGGGAGCATCCTGAAAACAACAAGATCGACACAGAGATAAAAATACACAACGGCATCAAAATATTCTTTATCACTGCAGCTATCTCCTTTGTAGAATTTTTAAACGGTTGTTAGATTAATAAAATGTGTGTTGAAGGTGTGTGATTTACTATTGACATACTGAGAAAATTATTCAGTAGGAGACAGGCCCGTAGTGCAAAGCTACCTGGCCTCAAGAAAAAGCAGGAGGAGGTCGAGGACAAAGAGTATAAGGTGTCTGGTTACAACATCCAAGAAAGATACAAATTAATATTTTTTCGAGAAGAGAAACCGGTGATTCAGAAAAAGCAGGAGACCGAGCGGGGAGAGGTGAAATATTCGATAAAAAATAAACTCCCCCGGCTTTGCCGATGAGCCAGGAGAGGAGATCTAAAGTGAGAAAAACCATTTTTCCCGTAATCAGCGCAGCGCGACATACCAGTTCCCCTGGGCCTGCCAGGCGGATAGAACGCGGTTTATGCTGTAGCTATTGTGTTCTCCGGAGATTTTTCCCGGGTCGTTCACATAGATATAGTTATCGTCATAGCCGATGGCCACCATGGCGTGTTTGGCACCGCCGTTCGGGTTCATATCCGAATAAGCGGCCAACAGCACCGGTTTCCCCTCACGCAGAAGGTTTTTGAGAGTTTCCATGCTGCCCATTCCGACGCGGGCCGGGACACCTTCTTCTTCCAGCCATGAACGTATCATGAAGACATTGGTGAAATCACTGTTTCCCCCGTTCAAGGCTACCCCGTAATTGGCATTCAACCAGTTATCAGCCCGCAGGATGTCATCGGGAGTCGGCACTTCGCCAAAGTAATAAGCACGCATCATAGCCGCTGAAGCCTGTCCGCAGTTACGGGTCGCCGCCCAGTTTCCGGGAGGAACCTGGGGTAAAAATGGGACATCGAGCAACACCGAGGTATCGGTTCGTTCGATGAACTTGCTCTGAAGAACTGGTGAGGTGTCCGTACCCGGACCTTGAATCAAACCGGGCGTGTCAATGCTTGTAGCGGAACACCCTGAAAAAACGGCCGCAAGCAGGAGAGCTACAAGAGCCAGGTTAAGCGGTAGATACCATTTCATAAGAATACCCCCTCAACAGGGCATTCTCCTGAAAAAAGAGAAGAGGGACGCTTCCAAAGCCTGGTCAAAAAAAAACGGACTTGGCAGCTCGACCACCATGGCGCCTGAAGCGCTGTAGGTTCGAAGCTTTGCGTCCTCCCCTTTCGGAGAGTTTGCCCTTTCATTCCTCTATAGAATTATACATCATTTTCAACTTACTGCCTAGGCTGAAAAACCACCTCACCTATATATATCGACAGTCAGGAAGAATACTTTAGGGGGTGAGAGAAAAAACCTTGTAAAGAGGTTAAGCAGTTAGAGACAAAAGGTAAGACTGGTGGAGACCACAAAGGCGATGAAGCGTATTAAAGGCAGTGAAAGGTAAGAGGCGAGACGAAACAGGAAACATTAGTTACACCCACCCTGCTAATCTCCCCTATTGATGACACTGTATTCGTGAAATGCCCGGCGGATGGCATCATAGAGATGATCCAAACCCTCTCCTTTCACGAGATAGGAAAAAGCACCACGGCGCAAGGCATGATTGCGGTATTCTTCGTGCATGCTGAGGATAATCACCGGTACTTCAAAGCGTTTTCGTATGGATTCAAGCAATGCAATACCGTCCATGTCAGGAAGCATCATATCCACAATCACAACATCCGGACGGTTTTGTTCAAGGAAATTCAGAGCATCTGTACCAGACTTACTTGTACCTATGACTTCCATGTCCCTTTTAAGATTCAATATAAAGGTCAGGCTTTCCAGGAAAAAATGGTTATCATCAACGAGAAAAACCCGCACTGTTTTTTCTCCCACTCTGGAATCCATTGTTCTTCCTCCCAACCAAATGGTTCGGTTCTGAAACTATTTTAGACGCTTCCCCGCTTTTTTGCATATAGGAGAATAGTCCTATTTTCCCTTTTCCTTCTCCCATTTTTGGCATAAACCTTGGTCCCATTGTATTCATGACCCCCTTTATAAAAGTCTGAGTTGTTATCACGGCATTTTTCTGCTAAGGTTGTCCCGGTTGACAGCAGGATCCAGGAGTTCGGCACAGGGTGAACAGGGAAGAACGATTCACGATTCAAACTCATCTGATCTCAACGGAACCAGGCATGCATTCAGGAGGTACAGGAAAAACATGAACCGGAAATCATTATTCCTCATATATCTTGTTCTTACAGTATTAATCACCTCCGTCGCTTTCTTACCGGCAGTTCTTGCCAGCGACACTGTAAGCCGGGCGGAATTCGCCACTGAGGTCAGCCGCATTCTCTCTCTTCCGGTGGCATCTGTACGGGTGGAAGGAGATCAGAATACATCCGTCACCCGGCTCGAAGCCGCACGTACGGTAATCAGGGCTCTCGCATATGAAAACCTGTACCCCTTTATCTCCCCTTCTCCCATACCCTTCCCCGATGCGGCAGGCTTAGGAGAGGCTTCCCGCCGCACAGTGATTCTGGCCTCCTCCCTGCAGCCACCGCTTTTCACCGGTGATGCGGAAGGAAACTTCCGCCCTCTTGAGGCTATCTCACAAAGGGAGTTTTCCTACCTCAAAGATCGCCTCAGTGGATATGCCAAGGGCGATATAGCAGCTGAAATCCGCACTGTCCCCCAGCAGGGAATGGAACTCTTAGTACGAAAGCGCGGTGTTGAGCGAACTCCGGTCACACCCCTCCCGCAAAACGGAGTGATCCTGCAGGCAGGAGCGTTCGCAGAACGGGACCGAGCCGAGCGTGCTGCTCAATGGCTCACTGAACTCGGCCACCCTGCCCGGGTCATCCACGAAGACGGCTTCCATAAAGTTCATGTCGGCCCTTACCCGGCAGGCGAGGTTAGTGAAGTACAAGATCGTTTGCGCAGCCAGGGATTCCCCTCTGTGATCGTCTCCCGTGGTCCACCGACCTCACCCGATGAAGAAGGACCTGTTTTTACCCTGGCCTTTCTTTTCGACCCTCGCCAATCCACCCGCTCAGCTGAAATAGCGCTCGCTCACAACACCATATTGGAAAGGGAAAAGACCAGTGAACTGGCCCGCCGGCTGAACGCCTATTTTGCCATCAACGCCGGTTTTTTCGCTAACGACGGGACTCCTATCGGCCTTCTGATGATCGATCGTCACATATACCGCGAACCTCACCCGGGGTGGTTTGTTGCCGGGTTTGCTCCTGATGGAAGATTGACCATCGGCGAGGTCCGCATGGAATCGGAACTTACCCTCCCAGGTGGAGAAATATACTCTATCGGTGGAATCAACCGCAGTAACGCAGGCAATGAACTTACGCTCTTTGATTCTTTTTATGGGCCGCGCACTCCCTTTCAGGACGGGGTGGAGACACTTCTCCAGGGAGGCAGGGTGATCCAAACCGGACCTACGGGAGGCAACACCTCGATCCCGGCGGGAGGATACGTATTACAAGGCAAAGGGGATGCCGCTACCTGGATGATGCGCAACCTCATTCCGGGGACAAATGTCCGCCTTCGTTTTGCTCTTTACCCTCAATCCGGTAATATTGACATTTGGCAAAACGCACGCCACATTATAAGCGGTGGGCCTCTTCTGTACCGTGAAGGCAGACCGGGGCCCTTCGGCTCCTTCAGGCCGGAAATCACTGATCGCAGGCATCCACGTACGGTTTTGGGCATAACCGAAGACGGGCGGCACCTGTACATGGTTGTGGACGGGAGACGGGCCGGTCATTCTTCAGGATTGACGATACCAGAACTCGTGCGTGAACTATCCCGCTATAATGTCACCGACGCCTTGAACCTCGACGGCGGCGGCTCGGTCACTTTCTACCTGGAGGGGGAAATCCTCAATCAACCTGCAGATATTACCGGCGAACGCAAAGTTTCCACGGTAATATTCATCCGTTGACAAGGATGCGTAGGTGCTTCTCACTGCCCGAAGGGCATTCCCCAATTCACCGTTTATTAAAAAGATTGTCATTGCGAGCACCACCGGTATGCGGTGCGCGGCAATCTGTGCATTTGGCTCGCAAAACGGGCCGAAGACATAATAGAAGTGCCGCAATACATGGACTGGTTGATTCCCCCTGTTTTTCCATTCTTATCCTTGACCTCCCCTCATTTATGGTAAAATAAGTCAACTTTTTTCCAAACTTGGAGGTTCCCTTATTTTGTCACTGCAAGAAACAGTGAGAGGTGAGAGATAAGAAGTGAGGCGGACTGAAGAAATGACAAAAACGCTCACATCGGAATGGAGCACTGCTGGATCTGTAAACTATGTCTTTATCTGATCACTGTATTTACAAGCATAGATTGCCACGCCTCGCATGGTGGCTCGGCTCGCAATGACAAGTAAAGGACTCGGTGAATCGGTTATCCAACTGTTCACTAATCACCGATCACCGATTATTGAGAAGGGAGGAAGGAAATCAGGATTCAGAATGTTTTCAGTTCGTCACTGCGAGGAGCGAAGCGACGCGGCAGTCTATGTTAAAGCCGTCGAGGGTTGAGGGTTGAGTGTTGAGAGTTGAGTTGCGGAAACTACCACTATGTGGCGGCATCTAAAGGTCAGTGAGAAGTGAGACGTAAAAAGTGAGACGGATAAAGGCTGGGGAAGATGGTGCGGGGAAGGTGAGGCGGTGAATTGGGGAATTGGCTAAAAGGCCGTGAGTCGTAAGTCTTGAGTCGAGGAGTGAAGCAACTGAAATGCTCTTTTCAGGAGCTTTTCACGCATCCTCGCATACTCGCATCCACGCATATACAGTTTATTAAGAGAGGAGGAAGGAACAATGTTCGGGTTTAACGATTTTTGGATAGGGCTTGTGTTTTTTCTTTGCCTGGCCAGTACTGTCGTTTGTGTGCTGTACGGGATCATCAATTGGAACCGGGGATCGAATGAAGTTTCCAACCTCAAGTTCTGGCAGTGGAAAAAAGAAGAAGATAAACTCGAGGAAGAAATTTAACCGTTCCCTCACGCTGAGTAAAGGAGGTAAATAAAAAGTGCAGCAGATCATTTTGATCCTGGCTCTGTTAACGTTTCTCCTGGTGACCGGTTATCTGGGGTTTCTCGGTTTCCGCAAAACCCGTACCCCTACAGATTATCTCCTCGCCGGACGCGAAGCCCACCCCTATATCATGGCCATGTCCTATGGGGCGACCTTTATCAGCACGGCTGCTATCGTCGGCTTTGGCGGAGCAGCAGGTGTTTTCGGATTGAGCCTTTTGTGGCTCACGTTTCTCAACATATTCGTGGGTATCTTCATCGCCTTTGTTTTTTTCGGACACCGCACCCGGGCAATGGGATACAACCTGGACAGCCATACGCTCCCGGAGCTTCTGGGAAAACGTTTCAATTCCCGCTTTATACAAGTTTTCAGCGGCTTAATGGTGTTTCTCTTTATGCCAATATATGCCGCGGCAGTGATGATGGGAGCGTCCCAGTTCCTGGTGGTCAACCTCAATATCGGCTATGAAATGGCCCTGTTCATGTTCTCCGCGGTTGTCGCACTCTATGTGATCATGGGAGGACTCAAAGGGGTCATGTATGCCGATGCCCTGCAGGGAAGCGTGATGTTTTTGGGGATGATTTTCCTGCTCATTTTCACCTACAGTAACCTGGGGGGTATGACCTCTGCCCACCAATCCCTTTCAGAGCTCACTCCCCAGGCAGTGGAAACTTTCGGAGCGGGGGGGCATATGGGATTTACCTCCATGCCGGCTTTGGGTTCGAACCTGTGGTGGGTCGTCGTTTCGACCATTATCCTGGGGGTCGGTATTGGTGTGCTCGCTCAACCGCAGCTTGCCGTGCGTTTCATGACAGTCAGAAGCAGCCGTGAGCTTAACCGGGCTACATTGGTAGGAGGTATTTTCATCTTCATGATGACCGGTGTGGCTTTCCTGGTTGGCGCGCTCTCCAATGTACATTTCATGAGAGAGGGCGGGGTTCTCTCGGTGGCGGCAGCGGGAGGAAACGTTGACGCCATCATCCCCACTTTTATCGAACAAACAACACCTGCCTGGTTCGGCATTATATTTGTGGTAGCGCTTTTCGCCGCGGCCATGTCCACCATGAGCAGTCAATTTCACGTCATGGGAACAGCGCTGAGCCGCGATGTCGCTGAAACCACGCTTCGTCGAAAACCTACCTTAGGATTGAGCCGCTTTGGAACTTCTGTGGCTATCATTTTGAGTACCTTCATCGCTTGGGGGCTGCCGCGTTTTTATGACGCAGGCTCTGCAGTGATTGCCCGCGGAACGGCCATCTTTTTCGGTTTGTGTGCAGCGGCACTCCTTCCCATGTTCATCGCGGCCTTATACTGGAAGCGCGCTACACGCACTGGCGCTATCGCCGGAATGGTTGCTGGTTTCTCAGCAACCGTCCTGTGGTTTCTTTTTGTCCATGAAGCCGAAGCGAGGGTCTTTGGAATCGTGCGTGCTTTCACAGGCAGGGATACGCTCTGGGGATTTCCCTGGACAGTGGTCAACCCCATAATCGTAGCCCTTCCCCTTGCCGCGATTGTAACCTATACTGTGAGCTTACTCACTGCTCCGATGAAAGAAAAACACTTGAAAGAATGCTTTAATGGATTGTCCGGCAAAAGGGAGGAGCTCGAAGAAGAAAAAGGAGAAACCCCCGAACCAGTTACAGCAAAATAGAAGCCTCAGCGGGCGATGGGCGATGATGAGAAACCTCTTATTATCACCCGTCGCCCGACACCTCAAGGTAATAAAAAAATTTTATCCACTTCCCCTGTTCAACAATTCCCCATTTCTCCATTTTTCACTTTTTGCTGATCCAGGCAGTCTATGATGGTCTTCAATACTATAAATATAACCCCTCGCATATCATCCCTTACCTTTTCTTCCTCATGCTCTGGATCGCTGGTTTCAACTGTTTCATCCTGGTCATCTTCATCTACAGAAAAAAGAGCTTCCACTATGTAACGCAGCACTTCGGGCTGGTTATAGCCGGTAACGAGAGATTCGACCCCTTGGGAAAAGCCACTCGGAGTACTTTTCCCAAGGTATTCGAGCATCTTCAGGTTGTTTTCTTCCGCCTTTTCGATATCTTCGAAGCGGACTTTTTCCGGTGCTGGCTTGCCCTGCTTCATAATCTGCCACACAACAACACCCAGGTAAACGACCATCTCCCTTTCAGCCTGGTTGAATAATTCCTCTCCCCCGGCGGTGAGATAAGAAAGAATGATCGGTTGTTCTCTTTCCATTTCCTCTATAAGACCGGGTGCTTGATCAGGGTTCATCACACCTACTCTTTGCCAGGTCTCTTCTACCGTTTCGGCTGAAATCGGCTGCATGGAAATTCTCCTCTCTAAAGGCAGTGAGGAGTAAGGAGTGAGGGGTGAGGAGTAAAAGGCCCCACTTCTTACCGTTCACGGCTCATTATTTGTTTTGTCTTAGGAGCACTCAGCGAGTAGAGTGTGGCAATCTATGTATTTGGCCCTTCAAGCGGGCCGTAAATGGGTATATGCGTAGAAGGGGGGAAACCAAAAACACTCCCCACCGTTCTTTGGATACTGCCACGTAGTGGTAGTATCCCTCAACTCTCAACGCTAAACTCTCGACCCTCGACGGCATTATCATAGACTGCTTCGTCGGCGAAAGCCGCCTCCTCGCAGTGACGGACTGAAAACATTCTGAATTCTGTATACGGAATCCTGAATACTGTTTTCATTGCCTGCCGCGTCGC
>SKXZ01000222.1 GCA_007128145.1 Candidatus Nitricultor lacus
CATCTTGGTAGTGGATCGCTCCCAACCACTGGCGGAAGGGAAGTTGGTAGTGGCTTCGGTAGAAGGAGAGCTGAAACTTCAACGAATCAGCCGCAGGAATCATGGAGGTACTGACCAGAGAGATATACAGGTGCTGGGTGTGGTAACATGCGTACTCCATTTTCCGGAATAAGGACTCATGGAAAACGTCATTGGTTTGGCTGACTGCAATTCCTTTTACGCTTCTTGTGAGCGGGCGCTGCGTCCCGATCTTGCCGGAAAACCTCTCGTTGTTTTGTCTAATAACGATACCATGGTAGTAGCCGCCTCTCCCGAAGCCAAGGCTCTGGGAATTGGCCTCGGAGAACCGCTTTTTCGTGTTCAGCGGATTATCAAAACACATGGAGGGGCTTTTTTTTCCTCCAATTACACTTTGTATGCCGATCTTTCTCAGCGAGTGATGGAAGTCCTGAAGAGATATGTAATGCGCATGGAAGTGTATTCCATTGATGAGGCTTTTCTCTGTCTTTCTGAATTTTCTGACCTTGATCTTCCTTCATATGCTTCATCCATGCGGGAAGCAGTAAGGGAGGAAGTGGGTATTCCGCTTTCAGTGGGAATAGGTGGTACCAAAACGCTGGCTAAGGCGGCGGTGAAAGCGGCCAAAAAATCTTCGGGGGGTGTTTTTGACATCCGTGGACAGGAAGAGGCGGTACTTGCGAAATTACCGGTGGAAGACATATGGGGTATCGGGAGACAGTACGGAAGGCTTCTGCGCCGTCAGGGCGTGGACACGGCACTTGGTTTCATGCGACTGCCGGAACGCTGGGTTCTCAAGCATATGACAGTGGATGGTTTCCGTACACAGCAGGAACTCAAGGGTTTTCCCTGCCTTTCATTGCAGGAAGCCCGTCCTCCCCGCAAGGAACTCGTGGTATCCCGCGGATTCGGACGGGTAACGGAACGGGCGGAAGAGATTGAAGAGGCACTGTGTGAATACGCCTCTCTCGCCGCCCGCAGATTGCGGCGGGAAGAGCTCGTGGCGAGGGAAATATCCGCCTTCATAATGACAAGCCCCTTTCGTCCCGGCCCCCAGTATGTTGGCATAAAAAGCGCCCGGTTTCCCGAGAGAAGCGCTTCCACCGTTGCCTTTATCCGTGCAATGCGCTCGCTTTTGAGCGGCATGTACCGGCCGGGATACCCCTATCGCAAGGCGGGTGTGATTCTTTCTGATTTGGGGGACTGTAGCGTTATCCAGGGCAATCTTTTTGTTTCCCCCGCCGAGCGTCGCGAACAGCAACTGTTACGGGCTGTAGACCACCTCAACGATAAGTATGGCACAGAAGTGGTACGTTTTGGCGCTGTCGGTCTCACGCAGCCCTGGCGGATGCGAAGAGAGGCTCTTTCTCCCCATGCCACTACCCGTTGGGAAGAATTACCGCAGGTGAATGCATCGTGAAAACAGCCGTTTCCTGGGGAATAACTTGTTCAACTTCGTCCCTGTGGTGGGAATGTTCGCCTCCCGGATTACATTTAATGATATAATCGTGTTTGCATTAAGAGGAGGAGGTGGCGATAGTGCCGGCTGTAGAAATTCGTCCGGATATTCACTGGGTTGGAGTAAACGATCATACCACTGATCTTTTTGAAGGGTTGTGGCCAATCAGTCGTGAAGGAGTATCCTACAATGCGTATTTCATCAATGCGGGAAAAAAGGCCATTATTGATCTTGCCAAATCAATAAAAGTAGATGAATTCCTTGATCGGCTCCGCGAGCTGTCTGATCCGCAAGCCATAGACTATATCGTCCTCAACCATATGGAACCGGACCACACTGGCATTCTCAAGGTGCTCAGGGATATTGCTCCTTCTTCTACCATTGTGTGTTCAGCAAAGGCCAAGCCTATGATCGAAGGTTTTTTTGGTATCACTGATAATGTCGAGATCGTCGAAGACGGTCAGACAATCGATTTGGGAGGGAAAACGCTTACCTTTCACATGACTCCTTTCGTGCATTGGCCGGAAACCATGATGACCTATGAAGAAAATGAAAAAATACTTTTCTCTTGCGATGGTTTTGGGGGTTATGGAGCCTTGCGTGGAGCAATTTTTGATGACGAGTACGCCGATTTCGGTTTTTACCGCCAGGAATCCCTTCGTTATTACGCCAATATCGTAGCCTCTTTCAGTGCTCACGTTCTCAGGGCAATCGATCGGTTGGCTGACATTCCGGTGGAGGTGATCGCACCTTCGCATGGCCTTATCTGGCGGGAAAATCCTTCGCTCATTGTTGACCTGTATCGTAAGTGGGCTGAATATGCTGATAATGGTGGGGAGCAAGCGGTTACCTTGATATACGGATCCATGTATGGAAATACCGAAACGCTCATGGATGCTGTTTTCCAGGGACTTTCCCATAGCGGTGTGAATGTGGAGGCCTTTGACATTGCCCGTACTCACGCAAGCTATATTCTTCCCGCACTATGGTCAAACCGGGGGGTATTGTTAGGAGTACCCACCTATGAAAACCGGTTATTTCCTCCGGCGGCTCATCTTCTTGACCTTGCAGAACGAAAGAATATGAACAATAAACTGTGCGGTTATTTTGGAAGCTATGGTTGGGCTGGCGGTGCGGTACGGGAACTTGAGAAACGGATAGGGCCCCTGCGCTGGGAACTGGTCGAGTCGTTTGCTTTTCGGGGGGGAGCAACGCGTGAAAAATGCACGCAGGGAAAAGATTTCGGCCTGCGTTTCGGCCGAATGATACTGGAAAGCACATGATCTGAAATCAAAAGAAAGGAAGTGGTCGATAATGTTGAGCAAGAAACTGGAAGAAGCACTGAACGAACAGATAAAAAACGAGAACTATTCAGCTTATATGTACCTGGCCATGGCAGCTCAGTGCGAAGCAGCCAACATGAAGGGTTTTGCCCACTGGCTCAAGGCGCAAGCTCAAGAAGAGTTCTCACACGCAATGCGGATTTACGATTATGTGAACGAGCGAGGTGGCAGAGTGCGCTTGTTGGCCATCGATGAGCCCCCTTTCGAATACGGAACACCGCTTCAAATGTTCGAAATGGTGTATGAGCACGAGCAAAAAGTTACCGGGCTCATCAATGCTTTGTGTGACCTGGCACGTTCAGAAAACGATTATCCCACCCAGACCCATCTTAACTGGTTTGTGGATGAACAGGTGGAAGAAGAAGCCTCCGCGTCTGAAATTGTGGAAACATTGAAGATGATCGGAGATAAGGGACACGCTTTGGTTATGCTTGACCGGGAGTTGGGCAAGCGAGGACAGTAAATGTACGGGGGGGCGGGACATTTCCTCCCGCCCTGATTCCCCTTTTTTTATTACCGGGCTCTGAGTGAAATCCGTTCCATGAGCACTTTTGAATCATACCTGTACTGTTACATCCCTGGTAGGATACGCGTTTCCAGAATCATCTGCACAGCTCACTTCGCTGCATAGATGCAGGGTTATTGTATCTGCATCCTCGGGAAAACCGGGGGCATCCCGGTACAATTCCTCAAAACGTTCCCAGGAGTAAGTTTTATTTCCGAAGGAAACGGTTACACCACGCAGGTCATCTCCAATGTCAGCTTTTTCCCGAACTTTTTTCAAAATAATATCGGTGATCGCAGGCATCGCTCCGTCACCTCCATGAATTATTATTCACTTAGGAAAAGTCGTTAAACCCTCATGCTTCGTCATTCTTTCCACATAAGGCCCTGTGTATCTGTAAAACCCTGTTGGCGTGTTTTTCTTCCCTTTTTTTCATATTTATCCCTTGTTTTGAATTTTGGCCCAGGTATCTTTCAGGGCTACAGTCCGGTTAAAGATCAAGGTATCCGGCGTACTGTCAGAATCGACGGTAAAATACCCCTGGCGGAGGAATTGGAAGCGGTCACCGGGTTGAGCTTCTTTCAGCACCGGTTCGGCGACGCTTTCACTGAGTACTTCAAGCGAATGAGGGTTCAGGTAGTGGGGATAATTTTTCCCTTCTTCCATTTCACTCATATTTTTTAAAGTGAAGAGTTTATCGTACAGGCGTATTTCAACCTTCACCCCGTGGGGCGCAGAAACCCAGTGGAGGGTTCCTCTTACCTTACGGCCGTCAGGTGTTTCCCCCCCCTTTGATTCGGGATCGTATTCACAACGCAGCTCAACGATATTTCCCCATTCGTCTTTGATTACTTCACGGCAGGTAATGTAATAGGCATGCTTGAGCCGTACTTCTTTCCCAGGGGCAAGGCGGAAGTATTTCTTGGGCGGGTCTTCCCTGAAATCGTCGCGTTCAATATACAATTCTTTGCTGAAAGGCACCATACGGGTCCCCATTGAGGGATCCTCAGGATTGTTTTGATATTTGATCAGTTCCTCCGCATCATCGGGATAATTTTCGATAATGACTTTCAGGGGGTGAAGAACCACCATTACCCGTTGAGCCTTAGCGTTGAGCTCTTCCCGGATGGTATGTTCGAGGAGTTCATAATCTACCATGCTGTTGGATTTAGCTACTCCGATTTCCTGGCAGAATTTGCGGATGGATGAGGGGGTATAGCCCCGTCGCCGTAACCCCTGGATGGTTGGCATTCGGGGGTCATCCCAACCGCTGACAATGCCTTCCCCTACGAGACCGAGGAGCAGACGTTTGCTCATCACCGTATAGCTCAAATTCAGGCGGGCAAACTCATACTGCCTTGGTCTGGAGGGAATATCGACATTTTCGAGAAACCAGTCATAAAGGGGCCGGTGATCGGCGAACTCGAGGGTACAGATCGAATGGGTGATTCCTTCGATGGCGTCCTCGTAACCGTGGGCAAAGTCATACATTGGATAGATACACCAGAGATTACCCGTCCGGTAATGGGCTTTTTTCAATATGCGGTACATGACAGGATCCCGCATGTTGATATTTGGATGGGACATGTCTATTTTTGCCCGCAAAACACACTCTCCCTCGTCGAACTCTCCCTTGCGCATTTTTTGCAGAAGTTCCAGGTTTTTCTCGATATCGCGGTTTCTGTAGGGAGAGTTTTCACCCGGCTCTGTAAGCGTTCCGCGGGTTTGACGGATTTCTTCCGGTGACTGGTGATCGACATAGGCAAGGCCTGCTTTCACAAGGTCCACAGCCCAGCGGTAAAACTGTTCGAAATAGTCGGAAGCATAACACAATTTTGCCCACTGAAAGCCAAGCCAACGCACATCTTCCTTAATCGCTTCCATGTAGTGTTCTTCTTCTTTTTCCGGGTTTGTATCGTCGAAACGGAGGTTGCATTTACCATTGAATTTTTCCGCCAGGCCGAAATTCAGACAAATGGATTTTGCATGGCCGATATGAAGGTATCCATTGGGTTCGGGTGGAAAGCGGGTGATAATTTCCTGTACTCTTCCGCTTTCCAGGTCGTCGGAAATAATCTGTTCGATAAAGTTCAACTGTTTTTCATTTTCCAGCTCCATGGAGCAGCCTCCTTTGTAAAAGAACTTCTTCTTTATTATAGCCGAACCGGCTCCATGATATGAATCCGGGTAATGCAGCAATAATATTTGTCTAAGGGGGGTAAAAAAAGAAAAAGATGTGCCGATATCTATAAAAGAGATTCATTGTTGTAATTGTAAAAATATATCATACATGGCAGCAAGAGATGGGAAAAATGCTGAAACTTTTCATCACTCCAATATTTGTAGCAAGCTGGCTTCTTCTTTTGACGCTTGCAGGATGCGTGAAAACGTTTTTTCCCGGTCAGCCTCTTGTAATCCTCGATCCACCATCAGTGCTCCAGGAGGGTGGGTCATACCTTTTTACAACCAGTTGGGATGGGCGGGATGTGCCCTGGAAGATTCATTGGGAAGCACGGTATGGGAACATCACCACCGAAGGGCTCTATACCGCGCCGCCTTTTCCCTGTTCGGAAAAGGTCGCAGCGCGCGCGGGGAGATACATTGATGAGGTGATATTTCCTGTTATCGGATCTTTTGTGACACCCCCGCATTCCATTGCTCCAAATCCGGATTCTCCTGTGAGTTGTGTTGACTCGTTCCGACTCCTTTCTCTCCCTCTTGTAACATCAAAAAGTCAAGTGGAACTCTCCTTTACCGTTGCTACGGGAGAGTGGATTGTTTTCCTTAACGGGGAAAGAGTGAAGAGTGGGAGAGGGAGCACTGATCGTGTGTTCCGGGTGGATTTGTTTCTCAGGGAGGGAAAAAACCGGGTTACGGTTTTCTGCGACGGCGAAAATGTTTTAGAAGAAACAGTATGGTGTGATACTGTAGCTCCGCGCTTAACCTTGGAACGGGCTCTTTTTACCGGGGAAAGTTTTTTCATCACCGGTCGGGTGGAAGATGAAAGTGCGGTTGAAGTGGTGGTACGGTCACCCGCTGCAGACGGAACACATTGGACGGCACATGTTCCCCTGGAGGGAGAGGTAGCGGTGGAAGCAGTTGACGCGGCAGGGAACGTTACGGCGGAGATCTTTTCGGTAGAACGCGATGTCCGTTTGGAAGTTGATCATCCAGCATCGGTTAAGGAGGGAAGTGAGGTAGTTTTCACGTTCAGAGTGTATTACCGGGACATTCCAGCCGAGAAAGTCCCCCTCACAATTCAATGGGGACAAGAGGAACACGTTGTTATTACGAACCGGGAAGAAACGGTCGTGTCTTTTTCAGCCCAGGAGGCAGGAGCAACGGAATGGGGCGTACACTTTTCCCCTGCGGTTAGAGAGGTGGGAAGTATAAAGGTCATCCCTCGTTTTGTCGCTTTTTTAGATCTTACCGTACCTTGGGAGTGGCCGTTGGAGGATATATTCACGGGTTATGCTTTTGTGGAAGATAACTATGGAGAACCCTGGGGAGGAAAGAGCGTCACCTGGGAATTATGGCGGGAAGGGGAAACGATAGAGAATGGAGTAACTGTAACCGATGATTTTGGGATGGCAACCTTTTCTTTTTCATTTCTCTCATCCGGAGAGCACTCTATTCGTGTTACATGTAATAACGAGGATCAGGAAAAGGCAATGTGGGTTCTTTCTTCAACCCCACATGTGTTGATATGTGACGAATCTCCTGATTGTTATGTATCCGGAACAGTAAATACTCACCAACACTTTACCGCTCTCTTGCTTGACAATGCCGGAAAAGCTGTGGAGGGATCGGCGATTGAGTGGTGGTGGGAAGACGAGGAAGGGAAGGAAAATAGTGTTGAGTCGAGCTTCCCACACGAGAGGACTTCTCCTGATGGGAAAGGCAGCATCACCGTGAATCTCCCGGAACGGGCGGGTGACTGGAAGCTCCATGCAAGAGCTCTACACTGGGAAAATGTGGCGACTTCCTGGTTGGTAAGGGTAACACCGGGCAATATCCAGGTTTTGTCTGATCTTACCGATTTGCCCCCGGTTTTAAAGAGTGGGGAAGATATAGCTTTTGTGGTACGGGCCGAAGATCGCTATGGAAATCCACCCATGGGAGAAAAATGGATACGGGTAACTTGGAAAAAAACAGGAGCGGAAAATTCGAACACTTTTAAGGTTTCCACCGGTTATGACGGGAGGGCAGAGTTTTTCCTGCTGTTTCCCGAAGCCGGCCAATATTTCGTCAAGGCCGAGATAATAGGATCATTTTTTGGGAAACTTGAGTGGGAAAATCTTGAGGTGGAGGAAGGATAATGGGTAAGAGAGGGATACTGGGAGAAGGGTTGATGAACCTCTTTTTCCCTCAGCATTGCACTTCCTGCGGGTGTTACGTGACCTTTTCCCACGGGTATCCATTGTGTTGTGAGTGTGAGTGCCTGGTACAACCGCTCAGAAGCCCTTTGTGCACGTACTGCGGTAAAGTTCTTCCATCCGGAAAAGCCATGGAATGCCTGCGCTGCCGCGTGCATCCTTTCCACTTTGACCGCGCACGGGCAGTAGTGAATTATTCCGGTGTTTTACGAGCGGCATTGCACGCGTGGAAATATCGGGGTGTGATATCACTTACTCCCTTTTTTATTGATATCATGACAGCGTACCTGCGGGAACACCGGTTTCTGCTTGAAGTGGATTTTGTACTGCCGGTTCCCCTTCATCGGACACGTTTGTATGAGCGGGGTTTCAACCAGTCCTTTCTCCTCAGCCAGCAAATCGGAGACTATTTCAGCTTACCGGTTTCGGAAAAAATGGTATCAAGAATACGCAATACAAAACCCCAGGTTGGTTTGGCACGAAAGGAGAGAAGACGCAATGTCTCCGGGGCTTTCCAGGTAGAGGAAGGAACTTCCCTGCGGGGAAAGAGAGTGTTGATAGTCGATGATGTCCTCACAACGCGGGCCACAGTCGATAGTTTAAGTAGAGAGTTACGCCGGGTTGGATGTGGCAGGATATATGTTATTGCACTGGCGTCAAGCTGTTCTGCTGAGAGAGGAGGAGACAGCCTGAGCAGGGAAATACCCCGGCGGTAGTTCGGGCGATAATGAAGTGCATGGTATAATATTTTCTTACTCACTGCATTTACAGAGGAGGCTGATTCTCATGCCGATAAAAGAGATTCGCAAGGCCGTGATCCCGGTAGCCGGGTTTGGAACCAGGTTGCTCCCAGCCACAAAGGCCCAACCGAAAGAAATGCTTCCAGTGGTGGATACTCCTGCTGTTCAATACGTGGTTGAAGAAGCCGTTGAGGCCGGTATTGAAAGTCTTTTATTTGTCACCGGACGGGGGAAGCAAGCTATCGAAAACTACTTTGATTATTCTGTGGAGCTTGAAAAAGAACTCAAGGAAAAAGGTAAGCTTGATTTATTCAAGGAAGTGCGGGAAGTGGGTGACCTTATACAGATTTTTTATGTGCGGCAAAAATTGCAACGAGGTTTGGGAGACGCGGTTTTGTACGGAAGGCGTTTTATTGGAGATGAACCTTTTGCCGTCTTACTTGCCGATGACATTATTGATTCTCACCCGCCCTGCCTACAGCAAATGACCGAGGTATATCACCGTCACCCAGGGATTATTTTGGCGGTGGAAAAGGTCTCACGTGAAGAAATAGGGCAACTGGGCGTAATCAAGGCAAGGCAAATAGAAGACCGGGTATATGAGGTGGAAGACCTGGTTGAAAAGCCGGATCCCGACCAAGCACCCTCTGATTTAGCCATTATTGGCCGCTATATACTGACTCCTCCGATTTTTTCTTCCATAGAACGTACAGAGCCGGGCAAGGGGGGGGAAATTCAATTAACAGATGCCATAAAGAATCTC
>SKXZ01000118.1 GCA_007128145.1 Candidatus Nitricultor lacus
AATTTCGGCCATTGCATTTTTCTCCTTTCTCATCTACAACCCACTGCAGCTATTAAAAATTGAGCGCAGGGTTTCTAAGACAATAGTTATTTCTTCCGAGTCGACCTCCCTTGAGGTAACACACCGTATAACCCTGGAGTCCACGGCGTTCACCAATACCCCATTTTCTGCCAGTCTCTTCACTAATGCCCCAGACGTAAACGGGGTTTCAGAGATATCGGCGAGAACAAAGTTTGAGTGCACCCGGTCAACATCTACTTTCACTCCGGGCAAAAGGGAGATACCCTCGGCCAGAATCCGCGCGTTTCGGTGGTCGTCTTCCAATCGAGCGATATTCTCCGGTTGCATGGCTATCAACCCACAAGCGCATAACCATCCGGTCTGGCGCATGCCTCCTCCAAGCATCTTCCGGTAACGGCAAGCTTCCCTGATAAACGGTTCGGAACCGGCTAAAACTGATCCTACCGGGGCCCCCAAACCTTTTGAAAGGCTTGCCATTACAGAATCAGCGTAACCGGCTATGACAGAAGGCTCTACACCCAGAGTTACCGCTGCGTTCCACAACCGCGCGCCGTCCAGGTGTAGGGTAATATGCAAGGCTTGAGCCAACTCATAAATTTTTGCCATGCTTTCAAGAGGTGGAACTATTCCCCCGTATCGATAGTGGGTGGTTTCCAGACAAATGAGCGAGGTTCGGGGATAGTGAATATCGTCAGGACGAACAGCCGAGTTTACCTGCTCTTGAGACGGAATGCCACTGGAATTCGACAAACTACGCAACATGAGACCGGCTACAGCGGCCGCTCCTCCAGTTTCTGATGAACGTATATGAGCGTTTTCCTCCAGGATCACTTCCTCCCCTCGCCGGGAGTGGGTGAGCAAGGCCACCAGGTTCCCCATGGTTCCACTGGGAAGGAATATCGCCGCATCTTTTCCAAGGACTTGCGCAGCCTTCTCCTCTAATTCCCTCTGAAGTGGATCTTCACCATATACGGAATCACCAAGATGAGCGCCAAAAGCCGCTTCCTTCATCTCTTCATTGGGAAGAGTTATTGTATCCCTTCGTAAATCAATGATTTTCAAAAGAACTCTCCCTCCGGTTCTTCTTTGTATTTTCCACTTCCCCCTTTCACAGCCTCATCTTCCTCTTTTCACCTGCATTTAAGCTCCTCATTCCTGGACAAAAGAAGTGAAAATTTCCCGAAACACGTCTTTAACATATAATGAAAGATCTTTCCCCTTTTTCATTTCTTCCATATAGTACCCCCACATACCTGCATTCATTATTCTTATCAACACTTCTCCGGTAACCTCCATACCCCCACGGGTCTTGACTTTCCCTACCTTTTCTCCCGCTTCCTGCAGGATAACACGGTGACGGTTAAAAATCGACTGCATTTTCTTCTGCACTTCCGGGTGGTGGAGAAAATCATAACCGGCACGTTGGAAAACAAGAAAGTAATCCCGATTGTCTTTGAGGAGAAAGAAATAACTCTCTACAAGTTCACCCAAAATTTCACTTTTCTGTTTATCTTTTACCTCGATTTGTGTAACCTGCTCTTGGGCTTTCTTCATCAGTTCTTCAACCAAGCACAACATTAAATCCAGCTTGCTTCCAAAATAATAATATATTGTGGACTTCTTCACCCCGGAAGCTTCTGATATTTCTTCGAGGGTAGCGTCAAAATAACTCTTCTGTGAAAATATCCTCACGGCAGCTTCGAGGATTTGACTCCTTTTCCCTTCGACGCACTTTTTTTCCACATGACGTGGTCTCGTTCTTTCTGTTGAAATTTTCTTCATATCTATGTATGTCCTCGGCTGTTCCCCATTAAAAAACATAGCTTGCTGTCAGGAATATTCCATCTCCTATGCCTCCCAACTTACTGTCCGGCGGACCGCTCGCAAAAGAAGCAGTAAGCGTTATATTCCAGTCAAGGTCAGGCATATAGCTTACTCCCAAGGCATTTACCATGCTACCGTCTGCAAAGCTGAGGCCGGAGGTTATGAATGGTTTCCACCGGCCGTCAGAACTTTCGCGTTCAGCCTGTAAGAAAAGATAGGAGGACACATCGTCTCCCTCCTCGAAGGGTGTACCCAGTGCATAAATCATGTTGAGGTAAATATTATCATCAGTGGTATAATCCACCCCCAACGCCACCTTCCAGTAAGGATCTCTCAAGATGTCCTCTTCAAAGCTTTCCGCCTTATTGGGTGGAACAACAGTCATTGACCAATGCTCAGGAATGAACAGCGCAACGTCACCCCGGAACGTAGCACCTGGCAGAGCACGCAATTCGCCCTGGAATTCAAGACCCAGCATACGCCGGCGAGGATACCCCATGAGAACATCGGCATGAAACATCTCTCCCATATCACCCACCATAACATCAACCCTCGAGGGAAAGGGGTTGAGGTAATAGCCGTCATGGTAGCTCAGGGCCACATCGACAGAACCGATATGACCACGGGTACGGACCCCCCATAACGGCCGGTCGAAGCTCACTTCGGGTTCCAGATAATCAAGTCCTACCACGAAGTCGGCGGAAGACACTCCAAAAAGCGGTGCGAGTTGAGATGCGAGCATACCCCTCTGAAGAGGTTCCGGAATGAAATTGGGGGTGAAATCAGGCTGATATACAAGTTCTATTGACCAATCGAAGGTATGATACCACTCAAACTGGATGGCGGGAACGGGTATCTTTTCTCCCATGAAACCCTCCCCGATTCCGGGTGACATGGGTATCGGGTTGATGACATCCACGGGGCTCAGCATGTCACTCGCTCCCCAGGGTATTTTAATATACCCCAGGCGGAAATCTGTTTCATCCCAAGGCGCTTGAAAGCCTTCCAGGAATATTTCACGTATTCTCACTGGATCTGTATCCTCCCGGTAACGGAGAGTGAGCTCTACCCCGGCCCAGAGACGATCGCTTATTGAAGTATGGTATTCAAGATCGAGCTCCAGTCCGTAATCCAGCTCACCGCTGTCAAGATCCCACGAGGTGTCTAAACGAGCTTCTCCTGTTATCAGCGCTACGGCCGGGAGAGAGACACAGAGTACAGAAAATACCACCAGTATTGAGAGCAAAACGTTTTTCATTACAAATTTCCTTTATAATTCCGGCCGCTGGATCGTACGGACACTGAAGAAGTTTGCCGGAAGGTCGATGTTTTCTTCAATCTCCTCGAGTTTGAGGTCACTGCGTGTGTTGTCCTTGAGATCACTCATACTTATTTCACGGAAGCGAACGGTTCCATCATCCATTTCTTCCACCTCCAAAACTTCGAGCACCCGCCACAGGGTTTCCTCGAGGTCATAAAAATCAATCTGGTTGACAAAAAAGAGATTCTTGTCAACCTTCATAACCTGCCGGGAATACTGGCTGTCAGGGTCAAGAGGAACGATCTCAATGATGTAGTTTTCTTCATCTTCATCAATCAGTTCGTATTCATAATCTTCCCGCTCAAAACCGCCGATATCACTCATGTCCTCATAGGTGAAGTTGGTTCCGGCAAAGGTTTCCTGCCTCCCTGATCCGGCAATGCGGCGGACTCTCCGGTAAGCGGGCATATACAGGTTTATTTGATCGCCGTCTTCCAGGCTCAAAAGCGTTATGTTGCGCACACTGGCCGGGCTCAGAAAACGGAATATCGTGGAAACGGTACCGTCATCTTCTTCCCGACTGTACATGATCACTTCCCGTAACTCTTCCCTCCCGCGGGCATCTACTACCAGCAAAGACCCCCTTGATCGGGAGGTGGTAACCTCAGATTGTCTCTCCTCCATCTCGTCAAAAATATCATCGGCTGTCAACGCTGAGGCTGAAGCAGCACAAACACCAACAGCAAGAAATATTAAAGCAACAAAGAGTAAAAGTTTTTTCATTGTTTTTTACCTCCCTTGAGAATGGTATTGCTGAATAATTTTTCTTCCGCCTGCAGTATGAGGGGAAGCAAAAACATGGTGAAAACGACGCTTGAGAGAAGCACCGTGGCTACCAGCACGCCAAAAATCCTCAACATGCTTATATTCGATGTCGCCAAAATATATATCCCGCCGGCTACCGCCACCGAGTTGAGAAAAATCCCTCTACCGGTCCGCGTTATTGTCGTGTATATCGCTCCGGAAGCGTTCTGATCCTGTTCTTTGTACCAGCGGTACAGGAAGTGAATGGTATAGTCGATACCCGCGCCGATTGCGATGCTCGCTACCATCAGGGTCGCGATATTCAGAGGAACCCCAAAGTGACCCATCAACCCGAACGACGCAAACACGGTAAGTGCGATAGGGATCATGGCGATCACCGCTTTCTTCACGGATCGTAACTGCAGCAAAAGAAGGCCGAATACAATCAAAAACGCAAGGGCAGTACTGCGGGATTGCTGGTTGAATAATTTTCCAGTGATATAGTTGTTGATCACCGGACCACCGGTTATACGGTAGTTGAGGCTGGCATCAGAACTTTGCGCGGGTATGTATACTACCTCGTCCAGGACCTGGTAAAATACAAAGTCAAAGCTATCACCGAATGTCACCCCCCCGACCTTTTCCGACACTGTAGCCCGGAGAGCCTCGACCTTCCGTGACGCGGACACCTGTTCTTCAGCAAAGAACAAAAGATCCGCCAGGTACCAGGCATCCATTTCATCCAACCCCAACTCTTCTTCCAGGACCAGTTCCAGATCTCTTTCCATATCCGTGTACCAACCGGCCAAAACCACTGATACTTCTTCCACTGTGAAACCCAAATCCTCTATTTCAAGCACCAGGTAATCGGTGGATTCATCCGCAAACACCCGGTCCGGAGTGAAGAATTCATTAACAGGGGTTTGCACGAAATCAAGAACGATATCTCTCAACGCTTCCCGGTCAAACGGGGTGACCCCGAATATCTCAAGGTCATCGACAATGGTCTCCGCCAGATGTTTTGCCGCTTCCTCCTCACTCACCGGCACGGAAATCAAAGAAAGAGGCCGATCACTCAGAAAAGCGTTAAAATCCGCAATTTCATAGGACAGAGTTTGAGAATCAATCTCTTTTGCCCTGTATTCTATCAGGGTAGAGCGTTCATCTTCACTTATCCTGTCCTGAAAATAGCTGTTGTCTTCCACGAAAAACCACAGGTTGTCTACCTTGTCCCGTGTCGCGGGAACCGCCCGCCACCCTTCAAATGCTTCATTGAGGTCCATGATAAGGTCCGCAACGGAGGAACCATCCTTGAATGCGTGGTACCGGTCCCCGTAGTGGGCCAACCGTACCATTTCCCGTAATACATAGGGCTCACGGATACTGTCTGCTTCAAGATATATATACGTGGAATCCGTCCCTCCGAACCGTTCCTCAAAGTATTCAAGAAGCCTTACTATAGGATGATCAGCTCCCATCATATCCTCCACACTCATTTCCACCTCTATGAATGGAATACCCAGACCTAAAAATACTAATAGCGCTAATAAGACTCCTAAAACCAACTTCTTTTTCTTGGTAACGGCCGAAGCGATCGCTTGAAGCAAGCGGTGAAGAGCATCCCTCTTCTCTTCCTGTCCCTTCAAGTATTGGCGGGGGGGAGTTTTAGGGGTAAAGACATGATAATAGGCTCCCAGGCAAAATGTGGCAAATATCAGACCGAAGAAAATCCCAAGAGTAGCAAACAATCCAAAGTCAGAAACAGGACGGATTTCGGCGGTGAGCAACGACATGAAGCCGCCCATGGTGGTCAACGCACTCAGGGCTATGGGAAAAAACATTATTCGCAGGGTACGTTCTGCGGCGTTCTCACATGTCCCGTGGCTGCACTCTTCGTGGTAGCGGTTGATAAAATGGATACCATAAGCGGTAACCAGTGCCAAAAGCATAATCGGTAGAGCAGCTGATATGATGGAAAGAGGTTTTCCTACGGCGGCGGAAAGACCGATAGTTACAATTGATGCGAATACAGCAATAAAAATGGGTAACAACACTCCACGCAGAGAACGGAACCCCCAGTAAAGAATCAGTAAAAGTGCGAGAGCCGCCAGCGGGGTGAGAGTCATCATGGTATTCTGGGCATCCATGGCGCTCTCTCTCTGTATGATAGACATGCCGAAATAGGTAACCTCAGCGTTTCCATGCAGAGGTTCGGTGACCTCGATAACCCGGTCGATAGCCTCGTACTCGTCAACGTCATAATAAAATGCTACCGAGAGAATCGTCCCTTGCCCGTCTTCTGTCACTAAGCGGCCCCAGATCTGATCGTCTCCTTCGACGTCTTCCCGCAACCAAAGAGCTTCTTCTTCCGTCCGGGGAAGAACATCCATTACTTCCCGCACTTCGATGCCGAACTCGGTAGTCAATACCCGGGGCATATTGGTGAGAGCGTTAACGCTTTTCACTTCGGAGAGGCTTTCCACTTCCTTTACCATGCGCTCAAGGGTAGCCAGGTTTTCCGGTGTGAAGAGGTCTTCAAATTCAAGGGCCACCAGCATCGATTTCCGCTGAAATCCCTCGAAAATATCTTCCAGCGAATTAAAAAAGGAAACCTCCGGGTCACCTTCAGGCATATATTCGGTAAAATCATCCTCAAATCGAAGATCACGCATATTAAAAAGAGAAAAAAGAATCAAGCCTGCAGTAGCAATTAAAATTAACTTGGAATATTTAACGGTAGAATTCGCGAATTTGGCCATAAACAGCTCCTCTCTAAATGCAGTGAGTAGGGAGTAGAAAGTCGTGAGTAGTGGAGAATCCAGGAATAAAAACTGCATTCCATTTTTCATCCGTTTTCCTCATCACTGCCCTCCTGCCCTCAACCGTACTTTCCAATTCCCCAATTCAACACTTCCCCGTTTCCCCGTTTTCCTCCATATACTGACCGTTCAGTCGAAAACATACCAGAATATACTACAAGGATGGGGGAGAACATTCAACTTTCGAAGGAAAAAATTCCTTAAGAATATTTATCTTTTATTTTTTCCAGAGGTTCCGGTAGCTTCCCAGCACCCGGAAAAAAGAAGTTGATCGTTCAAGCTCTTCCAGCATCATCCGGAAGCGCTCTTCAACTAAATTTCCCTCCCAATCCACGTAAAAGAGATATTCCCATGGTTTCCCGGGTTGAGGGCGTGACTCGAGCTTGAGTAAATTCACTCCCCTTTCGGCAAATATTTTTAATACAGCGAATAAACTTCCCGGCAGGTTGGCTACCGTAAAAAAACATGATACTTTATCATCTTGAACTGAGGGAGAAAAATTGCGGGACAGAATAATAAAGCGAGTGAAATTACGTGGATTGTCCTCGATCTCTTCTTCCAATAGCTTGAGGGCATGCCGGGTAATGGCTTCATCACTCGATATGCAAGCGGCCCCCTTCCCAAATTCTGCCGCTCGGCGGGCAGCTTCTTCCGTGTTACCCACATTTAAAACCTTAACCCCTTCCATTCTTTCCAGAAAACTCCCACACTGTGCAAATCCTTGAGGATGCGCAAAAAGTACCTGTATATTTTCAAGCGTGGTTCCGGGAAAGACCCCTAAATGCTGGGAGACGCGAACAAATCTTTCACCGACCACAAACATATCAGAATAATCGAGTAAGAGGTCATAATTGGCATGGATACTCCCGGTTATTGTATTTTCCAGGGGAACAACCCCGAAATTCGTCTTTCCCGTGGATACACTTTTAAATACCTCACGAAAATTTGTACTTGAAAATGGCTGCATTTCTCTTCCAAAAGTGCGGCGCGCTACCTGTGAACTGAAGGAACCAGCGCTCCCCAGAAAGGCAACAGAAACCTTTTCTTTTTGAGCTGGACGTCCTTCTTGCTTAAACTGTTCAGGGATAGCGGATGCTCGAGTAAGCTCCTTTCCAACCAGTACCCCTATAACCGACAGTTCATTCATCAGGTGGCGGAAACCGTCAAAAGACAGGCTCTGGGGTCCGTCAGACAAAGCACGGTCAGGATCGGGGTGTACCTCTACCATCACACCGTCTGCTCCACAGGCAACCGCGGATCGCGCCATGGGAATAACTTTTTCCCGCAGACCTGTTCCATGGCTGGGATCAACGATCACAGGCAAGTGCGACAGTTCTTTTATAAGGGGAATAGCTGTAAGGTCCAACGTGTTCCTTGTCAATCTCTCTATACTGCGTATTCCTCTTTCACACAGAATAACCCTGAAATTTCCCAGGCTGAGGATGTACTCGGCAGCCATCAAGAGGTCCTCAACCGTAGCCGACATACCACGTTTGAGGAGTACCGGCTTTCCCAGTCTTCCTACTGTCTTTAAAAGTTCAAAATTTTGCATATTGCGCGCACCTATCTGCACTACATCGGCATACTGTGCAACTATGGCAGCGTTTTCAGGACTGGTAGCCTCCGTGACCACCGGAAGACCATACAATTCCCTGGCTCGTGCTAAAAACTCAAGGGCTTTTTCACCCATTCCCTGAAAACTATATGGGGACGTCCTGGGTTTGTATGCTCCTCCGCGCAGAAGATGCGCACCAAGCCTTCTTACTGACTCGGCGGTGCGCAGTATCTGTTCTTCTGATTCCACAGCACAAGGTCCGGCTATGACTGTTAAATTTTCCCGTCCTATTTCCACTCCTCCCACCGTAAACTCTGTCCCTTCAGGACGAAACGAACGGTGAGCAAGCTGGTATGGAGTGCCCGTTTCAACCACGCGCTCCACAAGTCTTTGACCGGTCAGCTTTTCAAGGGGAATTTTTTCCTCCGTTACCAGTAACGTAGCATCAAGCGTATCGAGGTAAAAAGGTAAAAACCGCATTTCACCCAAAGACCGTGTGAACTCACCTTTCTCCTCCTGTGTGAGTTTTCTCACAAATACGGCGATCATTTCGGTTACCCTCCAAAAAACTATTCCCGGGGATGTACGAATGAGGAACTCATGGTTTATTTAACAAGAATCATTGCTGCACTTATAAACTCTTGCTTTATCACCCGAATAATAACAAAAATACTGTTGCGCACAGACAAAGTCAAGCTGACTGCGGTATAATTTCAGGAAAACCCTGGGAGAATAGTCTGATGGAAACAGAAATAAAAACCCCAATGGAAAATATCGGAAGCGAAATTTCGGAACTCATCGAGCGGGGAATGTTAGCCGAGGTAAAAGCAAGATTGCAAGATATCCACCCAGCCGATATCGCAGACATCATGGAGTATTTGAATGAAAAAGAACAGGTGGTCTTGTATAGACTACTCCTGAAAAATACAGCTATCCAGGTATTCGAGCAGCTTGACATTGAACAGCAGGAACACTTACTCACTCACTTCACGGATGATAAGGTGGCTGAAATCCTCAATCAGATGTCACCTGACGACCGAACCGAGCTTTTCGATGAACTCCCCGCAAAAGTGGTGAAAAAACTTCTTCCTCTCTTGAATTTCGAACAGCGTACTCTCGCTTCATTGTTGCTTGGATACCCCGACAATAGCGCCGGCCGCATAATGAATCCTCAGTTTATTGACTTGAAGGAATATCAGAGTGTCAATCAGGCAATCGAGCGGATTCGGAATATATCTCCTCCGGAAGAACTTACCTACATAGCTTATGTCATAGACGCTGAACGGCGTTTGTTGGGTACCGTCACCTTGCGAAAGCTTGTGCTTTCCCACCCCCAGACGCTCATACGGGATATCATGAACCGGGAGATTATATTCGTCCGCACTGATGATGACCAAGAGGATGTCGCACGCACCATACAAAAGTATGACCTGGTCGCCATACCCGTTGTCGACCGGGAAGAACGGCTGGTGGGAGTGGTTACGGTAGACGATGCGATCGATATTATCGAAGAAGAAGCCACCGAAGATATCCACCGCTTGGCTGCTATCAAAACCACCGAGGATGCATACCTGCGAAGCGGAATCCTGAACAGGGTAAAAAACCGCTTCATCTGGCTTGCCATTCTACTCGTGGGGGGTACTCTCACGAGCTTCGTCATGCAGGGATTTTCCGAGTACCTGGAAGCGGTAGTGGCGCTTGCTTTTTTTATCCCCTTGCTCATTGACACAGGAGGCAATGTGGGAAGCCAATCAACAGCAGTAATGGTACGTGGCCTGGCGCTCAATGAAATCGACCGTCGAAATTACTGGAAACTGGCTGGCAGTGAATTGATTATTGGTGCTTTGCTGGGTGTGCTCCTTGCCCTCATAGGGATATTTCGTGCGGTACTGCTTCGGGAAGGAATGATCCTTGGATTGGTTGTGGGCATTTCTCTCTGGGTAATCGTCGTTTTCTCAAACCTTTTGGGGCTATTCCTTCCCGTTATCCTGAGAAAACTCGGTATCGATCCAGCACTTGCGGCTACTCCTGTTATCACAACGCTTGTTGACGTGGGTGGCATAATCATGTATTTTCAGATCGCTCGCCTGCTGCTCCTCTGAGCTTGATAATTGAGGTAAAAAAGTCTGTCGCTTTTATCCGTACCTCCTGCAGGCATTCCCCGCACTGTGCGATTTCACCCTTTCGGTCAAATCCACGAAAAAACGCATCACCAGAGTATTCGCATCCAAATGAATCGAAAAAATACCGGGTAGTGAGCTTGACTCCCTCAAAAAGTCTCTTCCCCCGTGTAGCTCCCACTGAGAGAAGAAACCCTTTTTTTTCTTCGAATTGTTTCTTCAAAAAATATTTTCTGGACCAAAGAAATTGCATACGATCTATAAATGCTTTCATAGAAGCGGGAAACCCGTAAAAAAATACGGGCGCGCTGAGGATCACTCCCTTACATCCCATAAGTAAGTCAGCAGCCCCCTGCATATCGTCAGACAATACACAATGACCGGTACTTTCGCAACTGCGGCAACCCCGGCAAAAACCAATATCCATCTGAGCCGGAATCAGGGTTTTCACCTCTTGAATCTTTCCACGCTCTCTGAGAAATTCATCCAATAAAACTTCACAGTTGCCTCCCCTTCGCGGGCTCCCCATGATAGCTATAATCTCCATGTTTTCTCACCTCCCAAACCTTTATGATACACTGGATACAAAACACTGACAGGAGTGCGACTTTCATGGATAAAGCTTTATTTTATTTTGATAAAGAAACAACTTTCCCTTGCCGCTGCGGGTTGACCCATCACATTCCAACCCGGCGTACACTGCTCGGAGACGGTGTGATGGAAGAAATTCCTACTGTTTTGAGAGATCTCGGCATGGGGAAACGGATATTACTTTTATGGGATGAAAATACCTATCAATCAGGGGGGAAAACGTTAGAGGGGATGCTCTCCCGCACCGGGTTTCACACTATACCGGGTATGATACATCGACAAAAACGTTTCCGTCATCTGGAACCCGATGAAGAAGCGCGCTCTCAAGCAGGCCGTCTCCTGCAAGAAAAACCTGACTGCATCCTTGCGGTAGGTTCCGGTGTCTTGAATGACCTGGCCAAGTTTATCGCTCACCGTGCTGGCTTACCCTATTCTGTGCTGGCTACGGCACCTTCCATGGATGGATACTCTTCGCCCGGAGCTCCAATGCTCGTTGGAGGATACAAAATCACTTTTGATGCTACCCCACCGATTGCCATATTTATGGATCTTGAAATCCTGGCACACGCTCCCCTACGCTTAATTCAGTCTGGATTTGCCGACCTTGTCGGGAAAACAACAGCCAACGCCGATTGGACACTGCGGCACCTTTTGTTCGATGAACATGAATGCGCCTACACCTGGGAGCTCGTACGAGATGCTCTTATTATACTTGAAAAAAACGCCGAGCGGGTCCGTAAACGCGATGAGGAAGCAATCTTCGCCCTATCTGTAGCTCTGTTGAACTCGGGGTTCAGCATGACGATCACCGGTGATTCTCGACCAGCCTCAGGCGCTGAACACCTGATAGCCCATTACCTCGAGATTATGAGCCTGCACAGGGATTGGGACCCTTCCTTGCATGGACTGAGGGTAGGCGCCGCCACTGCTTTAGTGAGTACATTATATGATTACTTCCTCTCCCTTCTCCCCTCATTCAAATGGGAACGGCTGCATAATCTTGGTCCAACGGAAAATACCCTCGAAGAAGTGGCTCTTCATTTCGGGCCATTGTACCCCTACATAGAAAAAGCAACCCGTAAGAAAATAGCCCAACCCCATATCCCTGACAAACGTACTGAAAATGAGACATTCCTGACCACACTTGAAACAGCAATCAGGGCAAAACTTTCACCTCTTCCTGACCCGTCTCTTACTCTGACACGATGTGGTGCTCCAACCACTTTTGGTGAAATGGGTTTTTCACTTCAAACAGTGCGGGACGCACTACGATATTCACGTTACGTAAGAGCCCGCTTCACCATCCTGGATTTGCTCGATCAGGCTGGCTTGCTGAATGATGCCATCGAATATGCCATGGAAAGAAACCGAACGAAGAACACAGTGTGACCCTAATGCATGCATTTTTCTTTATAGTTCGCGGTTTCTCCAAACAGGAAATCTTTATCATCGCTTTCAACAAATACCTGAACGATCTCTCCTTCTTTTATATGCAATGGGCACAGAAAACGAACCGGAAGGTACGTATCACTATGACCAAACCCAAAAATGCCCTCTATGTTTTCAACAAGAACAGGTACGCTTTTCCCGATAAACTTTTTCCTGTAACGTTGTGCACTTTCATCGGCTATGATTCTCAATTGTCGCTCTCTTTCTCTTTTCCTGTCTTCAGGCACTCCTTCCTCGCGCTCCAAAATTGCTGCGTCAGTCCCCGGACGGGATGAATAACGAAAGAGATGCGTACGGGAAAAGTCGGCTTTTTGCATGCACATAGCTGTTTGCTCGAAGTGTTCATCACTCTCTCCCGGAAACCCGACCATAACGTCGCTGGTGATGGCAACCAGGGGATGCTCGCTTCGAATTCCCTTCACAAGATCAAGAAACTCACCCACACTGTAACCTCTTTTCATTTTCTGCAGGATTGCATCGCTTCCACTTTGCATGGGGAGATGAAAATGAGGACATATTCTCTCTCCAAGAGCCAAACAACGAGTAAAGAAGGAATGATTGACCGCAAATGGTTCAAGGGAACTGAGCCGGAAGCGTGCGTATCGAGTCTCTTCAACCAGCATTTCCAACAGGCGCAACAAGTTCACATTCTCCCGTTCTTTTCCATACCATGCAAGATTGATTCCGCAAAGTACAATTTCCCTGTACCCACGTTCTTCCAAATCTTTCGCCGTTTGCAGCACATCCTGCGGAGAGATACTTTTCACCGGCCCTCTTAAATGTGGAACGATACAATAACTGCAAAAATGCTCACATCCGTCTGCCACTTTAAGCCACACCCGGCTGCGTAGAGAGTAGGGCGTGGTTGAAAGAGAGAGAGTCTCACCAGTTATTTCTTCCACTTGATTCAGGATTTCGGCAATCTTTTGTGGAGAAACAAGATGAATCACCTTTTCACCAAAGGGTCTTTCACCGCTTTTCTCCAGTCGCCGAGCGTAACATCCGGTAAGTAGAACTATGGCATCAGGATTGTCTCGCATAATTCTGCGAATACACCGGTTGGCTTTACGTTCTGCTTCCTTCGTAACAGAACAGGAATTGATCACGTAAATATCCGCGCATTCCTGGAAACCCACACATGTCATTCCACCAGAAAGAACAGCTGCTGCAAAAAGATCGCTCTCTGCTTGATTTACCTTACAACCAAAAGTTTTCAGGGCAATCCTCATCCATTTTCTCCAAAAAAGACATCGTTAAACAGGCAGCGTACAACGCCGCTGTTTCACTGCGTAATACCGTATTCGTAAGCTTCACAAAAACTGATCGATTGATATTACCCAATTCTGTTTTCTCTCTATCAGTAAAATCACCTTCCGGTCCAATCAGCAGGGAACACTCGCTTATCTTTTCTTCCCGGAGAGTTTCTGTAAGAGTAGCTGAAGCGGCTGGTTCGCATACCAGGACCAAACCATTTTCATTTGCCAGAAATTCCTTGAATATCTCCCACTCGAGAAAAGAACGTAAAGTCGGGAAAAAAGCCCTTCCTGATTGTTTGCAGGCTTCTACAACAATCCTTTCCAATCGTCGGATTTTGCGGTGAGAAATATCGGGAACGCTGTGGTGAGCGATAAAGAAACAAATTTCGGTTGCTCCCAATTCTACCAGTTTCTCAACCAGCCAATCCATTCTCGCTTGATTGTGTAAAATCGCCTGGCATACCCGTAAACGATATGGAGGTACCTGCATAGACAACTGTTCTTCCACTGTAACGAGCTTTTCCCTTCCATCGTCTTGTTGTACAGTACCCCGAAAAACCCTTCCTTTTCCATCAGAAAGAAACAGTGGAGAACCAGGGTACAGGCGTTGTGCTTTCAAATGACAAGATTCTTCCCGTGAAAGACGTACAGTGGTCCCTGCTTGCAGCTGTGGATGGTAAGAAAATCGAGCCATAGAGAAATCAGCTTCCCGGCTGGGTGAAAGCCTCCTTCAATCTATCGAAAAGCCCGCCTCTACCTCGACTGCCATTGCCAGATGGATTTTTGTTTCCTCTCTCAAGCTGAAGGAGTTGTTCAAGAAGGCGGCGATGCTCACCGCTTACATGGCGGGGAACTCTGAGTTTCACACGAAGTATTTCATCACCTCGCAGACCCGTCTGGGGATCAACCAGACCCTTCCCTCGCATGCGCAAGGTGGTATTTCCGTTTGTACCGGCCGGGATGCGAATCGTCTCATTCCCCTGAAGAGTCGGAACTTCGACTTCGTCACCCAAAACCAGTTGCGGATAGGAAACCTCAAGGTCATAATAAAGGTCCTTCCCCTTACGCTCAAGCTGAGGATGAGGTTTGACTCTGATGGATATGTATAAATCTCCGCTGGGTCCCTGGTTCGGACCTGCTTCACCTTCGCCACTCACCCGGAGACGGAATCCGTTGTCAACCCCCGCGGGAATACGAATCTTTATGGTACGCTTGCGACGCACCTTTCCATTGCCACGACAAGCGGTGCACTGGTCTTCTGCCATCCATCCCCTGCCCTGGCAGGAAACACAAGGGCGCGATACTGTCATGGAGCCAAAAAGAGACGTCTGTGTATGTCGGGTTTCACCGGTCCCCCTGCAGTGCGGGCAGGATACTTTCTTTTTCCCACCAACTCCATGGCACTCGGGGCAATGTTCCATCCGTTGAAACGTTATTTCCCTTTCAGTCCCCGTTGCAGCCTCTTCAAATTCAAGCGTTACCTCTTGAACAACATCGGCTCCCTTTGCTCCGTAAGAAGCGCGTTCCCGCCTCCTTGATCGAGTACTACCACCAAAAAACATGTCAAATAAATCACCGAAATCATTAAAACCCCCTCCAAAGGGGTCATAGTCGCGTCCGAAACCACCCGCTCCCTGGGAAGCACGGGAGTCAAATGCCGCATGGCCAAATCGATCGTACGTCGAACGCTTTTGAGGATCGGAAAGAACTTTATACGCTTCGTTAATCTCCTTAAACCGGTTACCCGCTTCTTTGTCTCCGGAGTTCATATCGGGGTGGTACCGGCGCGCCAATCGACGGTACGCACGTTTGATATCTTCCTGGGTAGCGTTTTTTTCCACCTCAAGCACATCATAATAATCTTTTTTCATATCAGACCACCTTTACACCCGACCCTGGCAGGCCGGAGCACATCAAGTGTATTATACAGCAGATAGCAAGAGGGAGACCGTCTCAAATATGTATCAAGCCATGGCTTCCTTTCCATGTCCAAAAAGGAAGCCATGGAAAAACATCATTGTTTGCTGTTGTCTTCGTCAACTACCTTGTAATCGGCATCCACGACGTTTTCGCTATCTTCTCCACCAGCCTGTCCTTCGCTGGCCTGGGATGAAGCCCCAGTCCCGGGACCGCCGGTAGTTCCCTCCGCTTGTTGCGAAGAAGCGGATTGTTGATACAACTCCTGGGCCATAGCGTTTGAAGCGTTCTGCAGTTCATCCATTTTTCTGCGGATGTCAGCGATATCGCTTCCTTTCAGCACCTCGCTCAGGCTATTCACTTGGCTTTCAACCCTGCTTTTTGTCTCTGAATTCAGCTTGTCTCCTGAATCTTTCAGGGTTCTTTCCACCGAGTATGCCAGGTTATCAGCCTTGTTTTTGACTTCCACCTCTTCGGCCTTTTTCCTGTCTTCCTCTGCGTGAGCTTCAGCTTCCCGGATCATCTTGTCGATTTCCTCTTTATTCAGACCACTGGATGCCTTGATTGTTATGGCCTGTTCTCTGCCGGTTGCTGTATCCTTGGCATTAACATTGAGTATACCGTCAGCATCGATATCAAACTTTACTTCTATCTGTGGAACTCCCCTTGGTGCTGGAGGAATGCCTGTTAGCTGAAACCGGCCTAAAGAAGAATTATCAGCTGCCATTGGACGTTCTCCCTGCAGAACGTGCACTTCTACAGTGGTTTGTCCGTCCGCGGCGGTAGTGAATATTTGGCTCTTGGATGTCGGAATGGTAGTGTTTTTTTCGATAATTTTCGTGAATACACCACCCATCGTCTCGATACCCAAAGAGAGAGGAGTCACATCCAGTAACAGGACATCTTTCACGTCTCCCTTGAGCACCCCACCCTGAATGGCAGCGCCTATCGCAACCACTTCATCAGGATTCACTCCCTTGCGAGGTTCTTTTTTGAATACCCTTTCCACAACCTCCTGGACTTTGGGCATGCGCGTCATTCCTCCAACCAGCACAACCGCATCAATGTTCTCCGGCTTCAGTTCGGCATCCCTGAGAGCTTGTTCACAGGGACCTATGGTGCGTTCGATGAGATCCTCGGTAAGTTGTTCGAGCTTGGCGCGTGTTACAGTCATCACCAAATGTTTTGGCCCGGTAGAGTCAGCAGTGATGAACGGGAGATTCACTTCAGTCTGCATGGAAGATGACAGTTCCATTTTTGCTTTCTCCGCAGCTTCCTTCAAGCGTTGAAGCGCCATTTGGTCTGCACCAAGATCAATGCCCTGCTCCTTTTTAAATTCAGATATGATGTGGTCTATAAGTCTGCGGTCAAAGTCATCCCCGCCCAAAAAAGTATCTCCAGAAGTCGATTTTACCTCAAACACACCTTCTCCTATTTCCAGGATGGAAATATCAAAGGTTCCACCACCTAGATCATAAACAGCGATTGTTTCTTCTTTTCCCTTGCCGAGACCATAAGCCAAAGATGCTGCTGTAGGTTCGTTGATTATACGCTTCACTTCAAGCCCGGCAATCTGGCCTGCATCCTTGGTAGCTTGCCTTTGGGAATCGTTAAAATACGCTGGAACGGTAATAACCGCTTCAGTGATTTTCTCCCCGAGATAATCCTCTGCGTCTTCCTTGAGTTTTCGTAATATCATTGCTGATATCTCGGGAGGAGTGTACACACGGTCGCCAACTTTAACGGCTGCTTCACCGTGTTTTCCGCTCACAATCTCGTAGGGGAGAACTTTCTTGGCTTTGGCGACTTCTTCGTCGTCATAACGCCTTCCCATCAACCGTTTTATGGAAAAAACTGTATTACGGGGATTGGTTATGGCTTGTCTTTTTGCCATTTGACCAGCAAGAATTTCCCCGTTTTTTGTAAAGGCAACAATGGAAGGCGTTGTACGGCTTCCCTCTTTGTTAGGTATTATTTGTGACTGGCCACCCTCCATGTGAGAGACAGCCGAGTTTGTGGTTCCCAAGTCTATTCCAATGACTTTAGCCATAGTTTCTACCTCCTTCTCAAGCGAGTTGTTCTTCTGAAACACGGTTTACTTTAACTTGTGATGGGCGGAGCACTTCATCTTTATACCGGTAACCACGCCGAATTTCCTCCACCACCTCAAAATCCTCTCGATCAGTTAATGAAACAGTCATAAGTGCTTCGTGAAACTCTGGATCAAATTTCTCACCCACTGCCTTGATCGGTGAAACACCTTCGTCTTTTAACAACGACAAGAGCTTCCGGTATATGAGATCGACTCCATGGAGAAATACAGAATCCGCATCCTTTTTATTCTTCTCATGCAAGGCCTTCTCTAAATCATCCAATGGCGAAAGGAGCTTAAAGATTAAGTCACGGTTAGCGTTCTGCACAAAATTCTGGCGGTATGCCATCTCCCGCTTACGGAAGTTATCAAAATCTGCCTTGAGCCGCTTTAAGCTTTCGAGATACTCTTGTGCTTGTTTTTTACTCTCTTCTGCATCTCTACGCTCTTCCTCCAGAATCTTACGAAGAGTTTTTATATCATTCAAGGTATCCTTTTCCACTTCTTCTGTTTCCTGTTCTGTTGTAAAGGTGGATTCCTCGGATGCTCCCTGGTCCTGTTGTTCCTCGTGGTCGTTTCCGCGTTCATTCATATGCAATCACCATCCTTTCCGCTCCGGTGGAGACTCAAAAGAGTTTTTACCTTTTTCGACTAACCAATTTAACCACCCTCTGCATCATTTGTCAAGTAAGGTCAAACCACTTTCCCCCTCATTTATCTTGCTATAGAACTTCCAATGGTCTACAATTTGAGTTTAAGAGGTGTATTCATGAAAAGAGCTGTCATGTTAACCGGGGCAGTGGTATTGGTTTTATTTCTCACACTGACCCCGCAAGGCCAGGCAAGAGAAGTAAGCCGGGTAGAACTGAATTTTTTTCACGATCTGGGCATTAAAGAAAACGTGGATCTCACTGAACCCTATCCCTCCTTTTCCTTTCATGTTCCCCATTATCCCGGAATAGACTGGAGGCACAGCTACCTGGAACTTGTTGTGTTGTTCCCCGATACGATAAGTCCCACTAACCGCCTTTCCGTCCTCGTGGAAAACACCCTGGTTTTTTCCCGTTCCCTGGGCATGCTTCCCATACGTCCAGGAGAATTGAGTTATCTCCGTATCCCCTTGGGTGGGTTTACCCCCACTAACCCACAAAAACCTCTCCTCTCGATTGAAGTTCGTGGAGAGAGGTCTTCCAGTGTTTCGTCTTTGCCGGAAAAACAACCAGACGATCTCTGGATGACTATCAGCAGTCAAAGCTCCATTTTTCTCTTTGGTTCCATTCGCACTTCACCACCCAGTGTTTCCCATTTTTTCACCTGGCCTGTCCGTGAGATCGAGGTTGTCCTTCCTGAGGGAGAGTGGCCTGAAAACGTAATAGTAGCAGCCGTTGAGCTTGCTTCATCGCTGAGGTCATCGCTTAAAAGATGGGGAACACGCGTCCGCCTCAATTCCCTTGCCTTCATGAGTGATGAAGAAAAAGCCGATCCTGACGCCCGCAGAATATATTTGCGTGAGCCCGCCCCAAGAGATTACCACCTCCTGGGAAACCGTCTCTTTCTCAGCCCACGTGGAGCACATCTCGCGTGTTTACCTGAAAGAGATACCATGGTGGGAAGCAGTGGCAATGTCGACGCCCTACCTCCGCCTCCCTTGCAACCTTCGGGAAAAATATCCCTTTGCCAGCTTTCCCATGATGATTTGTACCTTGCCAGCTGGAAAAAGACAACAAAAGAATTCATTTTCCCCTCATCACTTCTGGGCGGCATCCCCAATAACCTTGAATTTCACCTGCGATGGAGGCCCCTTTCTCTCCCTACTGAAACATTGTTTTTAGTATCAGTCAATGACCATCCGGTATTCTCAAAAAATCTCCTCCCTGCTGAAGAAATATCATCCACTCTCCGCTACGATCTTATACATATTCCAGGCAACCTGCTTCACGGAACGAATACATTGAAATTCGAGCTCCATTCTACTGATGGAGATCCGGAAGCTCTGTCAGGCACAACAACGTCAATTTTCATTTCCGCCGATTCTTTATTCCACTGCCGAGGAACCGCACCTCCACCGGCAATCCTCACCTTCCGTTCCGGAGGGGCATATTTTTGGGGCAGGGGGACCATAGTTCTTCCCTCACAACCTTCGCTCAACGACATTGAAGCCGCGGCTGCCCTTTTCTCTACTCTGCCATCAGGAAAAGGACTTCCAGTCGATTTACTGGTGATTAGCTGGGACGAATTTGAAAAAGTTATACGTGAAACCCCTGGCATAATGGGATCACTCATTCAAAGATATGTTACCCGTCCCTCATCAGTATGGAGCGTATTTGAACGCTTGAAAAAAACTCCCGGAGCTGCGCGGGAGGCATATATCCAAGCTAAACGTGATGAAAGTGGTTGGGAAGGAGAATTCCGCAGTATCCTTTCCGCTGCAGGCGCCTTTCTTTACAACTATGCAGAGGCATTGGGAAGTTTTCTGTCATCCCGGATCCTCGGTGAATCTTCAGACATGAACATACCATTTACACCAAATTTCTTCCTGGCTGTTTCTCCCCCGGATGAACATCCATTTACCATATCGGTGGAGAGAACGACCGCACAACCCGTATATCCTGATGAAGGAATGGGAATTCTCACCACTTCATGGTATCGGGGGTATCCCGTTTTCGCTTTCTCCTACCATGGTCCACAAGATCTTGCGCTGCAGTATTATCTCGAGGCTATAGACAAAAATTTGGATGTACGCAACTCAGAAAGCAACACGGTCCTTTTCAGTAGAGAAGGATCATCCGCATTCACAGCAGTTCTTCCTCCAACTTACACCCGTCCCCCCACATGGCAGGATGACGTAACCAAATATCGAGGTATCCTTATCCTTATAGGATTTGCCCTCCTGGTAACGGTTGGTATTTATTTTCTTTCCAGGCTTGCCAATAGCAGGCTGCGTGGAGAATGAAAAAAGAAGTTGGCCGTCCTCTTACTCCTCTTTCGCAGTTTCATCAAAATTTTTCCTATCCTCACTTTTTTCTCCCAATTGTCGAAGTATTTCCACATTTCGAGTGAGTGTCGACTCAACAAGCTGATTAATGGTTCCTTCCTCGAATAGACCTTTTTCTTTTCTTTCTCCCGCAGGCAAACCAGTAAGGATTTCCATAGCCTGGTCCACCGTACGTACGGAATATAGGTGAAAATTCCCTCTTTCAACGGCCTCCACAACTTCGTTGTTAAGCATCAGGTTGCGTACATTCGCCTCCGGAATAATTACCCCCTGTTGGGCTGTCAACCCGCGTGCTTGACAGGTTTTGAAAAATCCTTCAATTTTTTGGTTCACTCCTCCTATAGCCTGAACTTCGCCTTTTTGGTTTATTGAACCGGTGACAGCTATATCCTGGCGCAAAGGAATTTCGGCAAGACTTGAAAGCAACGCGCATGTTTCCGCAAGGGATGCACTATCTCCCTCAACCCCTTCATATGACTGCTCAAAGCAAATAGAGCCAGCCAGCGAAAGTGGACGTTGTTGAGCATAGCGTGAACCAAGATATCCCCCCATAATAAGAACACCTTTATCATGAATACGGCCGCTCAGCTTGGACTCTCTTTCAATATTTACCAATCCCTGCCGTCCAAGGAATGTACGTGCAGTAATCCTGGAAGGACGGCCAAAACTGAAATCACCAAGCTCATATACGGCGAGGCCGTTTATCTGGCCGGCAACGCTACCTTCTGTATCAATCAGCAATATATCTTCAACTATGTACTCCTGCAATCGGTCTTCCACGAGACCCAACCTGTGACGACGCTCTTTGACAGCTTGGGAAACATGGCGATCGTAAACAAACTCTTCTCCTTCTTTTCTGGCCCAGTAATCGGCTTCTACAAGCAAGTCCTTCACATGCCCCAGGCGAGATGTCATTTTCTCCTGGTGAGAAACCATCCGTGATGCGTATTCGAGCGCACGCGCTACTCCACTTTTATGAAAGGATAGCAATTTCTCTTTATCACAACACGACTTCACAAAGCATGCGAATACCTCCATTACCTTGTCGTTGCGATGTACACGATAATCAAAATCAGCTTTTACTTTAAACAAGTCTTGGAAATCTTCATCCAAGAAGGAAAGCAAGCGGTATATGTATTCATCACCGACCAGGATAATCTTGCCTCGAAATGGAAGTGGGTCCGGCTTCATTCCCTGGGGCGCGATAAGCCCATATTGCTCCCAAGGGTCTTCCATCTTTATTTTTCCCGTTTTCAAAACCCTTTTTAACCCGTCCCACACACCTGGATTAACGATGAGATCTCTGAAATACATTATCAGGTATCCGCCATTTCCCTGATGGAAAGAACCCGCCTTCAACATGGTGTGATCGCTGAAATATGTACCCATGAACGCCCGCCGTTCAATACGTCCAAAGAGATTTGTCCAGTTGGGGTGGCTTTCCAAAATTACGGGAGGACGATCTCTATCAGCATTGTCAACAAATACGTTAATTTTAAAAGGAATAAAAGGATCTTGTATCCTCTGGTAGAGAGCCATTTGCGGAGGTTGCGACTGCTGTTGTTGGCCATCTTCCTGTTCGCGGAAAATAGGGAGAAAGGAAAGTGTGAAATCTTGTAATGAACGCAAATATTCCACTACTTCTTCAGAATCTTCGTATTTTTCCAATATTTCCTTGAACAAAGGTGTTACCGCAAACGAACCGACCTTTCGGTCCAATTCACTCACTTTCTTTTTTAAATCTGCTTCCATCTGGTGAATTTTCTCAAAGGCGGTGTTGATCTGACTCAACAGGCTCTGCCGCTTGTTTTCTATTTCAGATTTTTCATCGTCATCCATGGCGATATATTGTTCCTGGGTCATCGGTTTTCCCTCAGAAAGGGGAACAAGAATAGGACCCATTGATGTCATTCGAAACGCGAAACCTTCTTCGTTTGCCTGCTTTTCCAGCTCATGTATGATGGAACGATGCTGGCGCTGGTGCTCATCAATTAAAATTTGCTTTTGACTTTTGTATTCTTCGCTGGCAAAAGTTTTCGGAACAATATCTCGCAGATTTTTCCGTAACTCATCAACATCTTTAGCCAAGGCTTTTCCCTGTCCCCCTTGAAGACGCAGGCTGCGGGGACTATCCGGATTGGAAAAATTGAATACATAACACCAATCAAAAATATCAAAGGGCTTTTTTTCCTCCAACCTGTCACGTATCAGGTTTTCGATGCTTTGCTTAACCGCCGTTGCTCTTCCGCTTCCGGAATATCCAGTCACAAAAAGATTGTATCCCGTACGTTCAATATGCAAACCAAAATCTATGGCATTAAGGGCGCGGTCTTGACCAATAAATCCCTCCAACGGCTTCACTGTTTCTGTACAATCGAAATCAAAAGATTCGGGATCACACCTCCAGCGCAACGCCGCAGAGTCTAATCGATAGGTTGATATATTCACAGTCTGGCTCATATGATCTCTCCTTCTGCCTGTCAATATTTACCCGGTACATTCTGCTATTGTAACGTAATATCTTCCTTATGCAATAAATAAACGTAAACCGAATATCTATTTCAGGGGCACAAGTTCTATTTCCCCTCTGATTCCCAGCTTTTCTCCTTTCACCGCAATAATTCCCTTTACCCCTTCCATCGTATTGAACAAATCCAGTACACCTTCAATATCATTTTCGTTTTGCACGCGATTGGCTAAAGCTGTGGCCCAAGCATCCGCCAGGGCGGAAGTTTCCGCTATAACTGTAACAGCGTCAGCCTTTCCCAAACTTATCGATGGTCCGATAACACCTGATGAAGTACACACCCCCCAGCGACACCCCCCCGGCAGTATAAGGCCAATGCGGTTAGTGAAAGGCGAGTGTTCTCCGGCATATATTGCCGCTACCCTGTCTTTTTGCGAACGTATCGAGAGGTCTCCACCGTTTTCTATTATCAATTCATTGTTTTCAGACAAATCTTCATCAATCATATCATTCAAGGCACCGGCTACTGCCGCCATTGGACCGACACCGGCTATTTTTGAAACCGAAGCCATGATGTGGCATACTGGAGGAGCAAAGGGTTTCACAACAAGAGGGAACAGTGTTTTTGCAAATTCAGGGTACTCTTTTCCATAAACAAGTATGTTCTCTCGTTCTTGACGCAAAATGTATTCAATTCTTGCCGATCTATTCTCCCCAGCCAGCACAAAAAGGTCGCTTTCGCCCACTCGCACTGAAAAAGAATGTAAATCTTCACATCGCACAATTTTACGATAACATCGTTCCTGGTACAACCCCACCACTCAGATCAAAGCCTCCATAGCGTGTGTGGGACAGCTTTGCACGCAAAACTCACACGCAATACAACGGTTTTCATCAAAATATACCTGGTAATTTTTCTGATCAAGATACAGTGCACCTGTTGGACATACTCCCACGCACGCACCACAGTGATAACAGCGTCTTTCAATTTTTCGAATATCTTGACTCAGTGGTTCAATATCTAAACCTTTATCGCGGAGAAAAGCTAACCCTTTTTCCTGTTTTTCGGTATCCCCCACCAGCTCAAGCACCATTAATCCTTCCCGGTGTGGTGAGATGGAAGCTCTCAGTATATTAAACACCAAGCCAAAGCGTAATGCCAGCTCACATACCAGGGGCTGGTCAGCGCTTTCATGCGGGAAACGGAGTACAACTTTTCTTGTTTGGTTCATCATTATCCCCCAACTTCTTCGGTAGAAAATTTTACGGGTCTTTCCGTGAGATTACGAAATGTTATCCCGCTCTCAGACCCGGGGAGGGATTCCACGGGGCGATTCAGCGAAAAACGGCCTTGCTGTATCCACTTTTTCAGGAGCAAAGCAACTTCCCTGGCCTTGCTGTAACTTGATAAAGATGAGGTTGGCACTTCTTTCCCTTCCAAAGTTATGGTTCCACTCCTGAGGTCCCGGTAAGAAACATATCCCAGGATTTCTCCAGTACCATTGGGGTATGCTTTACTATAATCCACAACAGGAGCCAATATATCACCATCCTGAACCGCACAATAGAACATAACATTTTCGTTAACAACAGGTATGGGAATTCCCAATCCTAACGCAAGGGAACAACCGTACCCGCGCATACTGATTCCCCATAACCAGTCAGAATGCATACCTTTCAGGTCTCCGATAACCGCAATCGTTCCAGCTCCTCCCAGTGGCAATCCTCGTTCGGAGCGCTCGATTCCAGGGTCATGCTGAGTGCCTTGCCAGGCAACGAAACCGGCTCCTCCTCCTAAGAATATGCGGGTTCCCACGCCTATGGTTTGATAAAAAGGATCATTCAACAGCGGGCTGAGCTGGCCGGCGGAGGAAAAACCTGCGTTCCCTAAATTCGGAAGCAACATGCCCATATATGTATATATGGGTTTATCGGAAAGATTGACTGCCACATTATAATTCTGGTATGCATTGCGAGGGTTGAAAAGATAAGCCTGATTTAGCTCTTGAAGTGCTATCCAGGTCTCAAGTTTCTTTCGAGGGTAACATTCGGTCCCATATCCATTCGCCTCTAAAAGCACGCTTTTCCCCGCCACCAAATCTTGAATTACATGTCCTCCCCCGTACTTGAATTCACCTGGATGCACCTTATTTAAGGGATCGTCTTTTGCCGGTTGCGTTGCACCGATAAATAGATCGACGGCCGCGAGCCCCCCATATGCTGGAACGCCATTGAGGGTCGCTTCCAAAATTTTCATACGTGGCTTGCTGTGTCCGATATTGAAGAACGCCCCCGAAGAACACATGATACCAAAAGTGCCTGTTGTCACTACATCGATTTCCCGAGCGGCACGAGATACTCCCTTTTCAGCAACCAGCTCGATAACCTCTTCAGCGGTTATAACTACAGCTTCGCCATTTTCTATGCGGCGGTTTATCTCATCATAGGTCCTCAGCGTTTCTTCCAAGCTTTTCACCTCCAAAAAAAAATCCCTCCCACCCCAGGGGCGAGAGGGATCTCGCGGTACCACCCTATTTCACCGGTTCAAAGCTCCGGCATCTTTACGAAGGAATATGTTCCTCCAAAGAGATAACGGATTCTACCCGTCCCCGGCTACTCACTTTATTCACCGTGGAAGCTCCAAGGCCATATTCACCGGTTTACGGGTACCTGGCTTCCAGCATACCCAAGCTCTCTCTGACCCTCCGCCCGGTTACTCATCCTTTTCTCAGCCCATTCACAAGATTACTCAATTAATAGAGTCTTCAGGTAGTATAGTGCCTGCTTGCAAAACCTGTCAACAATGGCAGCGCATCAAACCACAAAAGAGTTCATTTTTTGTTTATTCAGTATTTGTCTTCTGGTTACTCGCAATTTTTGCTAAAATATGTTTGGAGGTGATTATATGGCCCGTAAACTTTTGATTGTGAAAATTGAAGCCCGCTCCAATCAAGCTCCCAAGGTTCAGGATGCCTTGACTCGGCATGGATGTGCAATTCGCACCAGGCTTGGTTTGCATGAAGCCTCTACAGATTTTTGTGCTGAAGATGGCCTGGTAATCCTGGAACTGTTGGACGATGTTCAGGAAATCCAGAAACTCCAGAAAGATCTGGAAGCGTTGGATAAAGTAACCACTCACTACCTTGAAGTCTGAAATGCAACTTAGGAACAATCCGGAAAAATCTGCTTTGAATAATTTTCGCAGATCCTGCTTGATCCGGTAACAAATAATGAGCTGGGATGGGCTTCAATCTAACCTCCCCAGCTCATTGCCTCCAGGCCCCACTCGCAAAACACCCGGTACAACATAATACACAGCTTCATCCAACTTTTCGGGAATGGCAAATAAGGCCCTTCCTGTATTGTGCTCTACCCAGCGCAAACGGCCCAACCCAAAACACAACCCCCGTTTATTCCACAATCCACATACAAGTCCTCTGAATGTGCACAGTTCTTTTCCCGATGGTATTTCAGGAAAAAAAGACCGCGGAGCGATCTCACATGTTATCCCGGGGGGTAGATCGGGGGGACGAAAGGAAAAGCAGCTCAAATGTACGTGCTGAAAGCGCACCCGACTGAAATATTCCCA
>SKXZ01000054.1 GCA_007128145.1 Candidatus Nitricultor lacus
CCATTGCTCTTATTACTCCTAATTTGGATTTTCAAGATCTTTCTTCTCCCACTCTACCACTTTCCGTTTTTTTCATTTTTCTAACTCCAAAGAGAGAGTGAATTTTACTTTTAACGGAAGACGCATTCCTGCTGAATAAATATTTGTCAATAAGATCGAGATATCCCCCCATGGCAATGACCGAGCCAAAACCGATAGTCCCCAGCTTTCCTCCGGCTCCTCCCAAAAAGGGAAGAGTATAGATAAAAATTATTCCGGTAAAAAACCCCGCCACAAACAATGGCCATAGCCTGGGAAACCTTTTGGTGTTCGACATGCCGGCAAAAGAGGCGCAAATGACTAAAACAGCCAGTGTTACGCCAAAATCCGGATAGATAGCAGGAAGAATTAAACCACCCACCAAACCTACGACACCTGACGCCATAACCGGTCCTTGTTTCAAATATACACTGATAACGAATGTCGCTACACACGCAGCGATAGAATACACGATAATAAGCCAGCGGACATACCATCCAGGAATGGGAGCAACGATAAATTCACAGGCCAGAAAAAGCCCAGCAATGATACAACCAGTGAAAGCAATTGTCCCCAGTTTACCGCCGAATCCATCGAGCACGCCTGTAGCAAGAACAAAAATTATTCCGGCAATGAATCCTGCCAACGCCAACTGCGAATGACTGCTCATATAAGCTGAAGATGTCATTCCGACAAAAGCTCCACAGTAAATCGGAACACCATAGGAAGGAAAAATAATGGCAGCCAATATTCCCACCACTCCCGCCGCAACAACCGCCCCTAACCCCAGGTTTTCACTGAGTGTGAACGTAACAAGGGCACCGAGAAAAACAGAAGAAAAGTTAAATATGTTTTTTTGGCTGAGTAATGTATCGATCTTTGAAGACGCAAAAACTATGTTCCCCTCAAGTAAAACTTTGTATAACAAGCCGAGAAATATAATCGTGGCAATAATCCCGCTTGCCATATCTGAAACCCACGCCTTGTGGGCAGCCAACCCGAACAGTGCAAGAGTTGTTACAGACAAAATCAGGAACCCACTAACCGGCACAATTCGATTCATGGAGGTTCTCCCATCGCCTACTCGCTTGGTTTATTTTTCGTCCCGTGGAAAAAAACACTGCGATTGTACTTTTCCACTCCATCAGGTTTGGCCACATAACCCGTTCATCGAAAACAGATAGTATAAATCATCTTATTTTTACCACATTCAGCAGAAACGGGCAAATCAAGTATAATACATGTGGAAACATGATAAAAGCAGTTTTTTTAAAGCCTATCCTTAAAGGACGTGTTGATGAATACACTGTTATTTAATCTGAAAGACGCCACGCAGGAGAGCGGTTGTCCGGTATGCTCTTTGCAACAGAAGTTTGAAAACCAATATCTCGAAACTCTCTTTTACGAATATGTTAATGATCGTGAAATACGGGATAAATTGCGTAATGGAGGGTGTTTTTGCCCCCAGCATATCAGAATGATTTTCGAAAAAAGGTCTTCTGTATTGGGAATCAGCATCCTTTTCGCTGATCTCCTTAATCATTATTTTACCAGTAAGAGTGATAGGCAGAAAAACCGGTGTCCCGTGTGTGAAGGATGGAAAGAGAAAGAGGCCTTTATCCGCCAGGGACTACATAAACACTGGAGGAAAATGAAAAGCAGCTGGGGGGAGAGGGCTTTTCTTTGTGAAAAACACTTGAGAAATATTCCTCAAGACGAAACAATCCGACAGGAGATGGAGGAAATATCCGAGAAAAGCTTGAAAAACATATCACAAGACTTATCATCTTTGATTCGAAAATTTGATTACCAGGCACCGAAAAAATCAATCAGCAAGGAAGAAGGCACTTCGTGGCAGGAAGTGTTGGAGTTTTTCGCCGGGAGCAGATTGAGGAAAAAGTCGAAATCCTATCCCTAAAACAAGAAAGTTCATTTCAATATATAGCCTTGTTACCTATTGAAAAGACCTCTCCATGCTTTGCTGGAAAGGTCTTTTCATTAAGAATGCACGTTTTCTGAAAATAGCATCATCATACCTGTTCGACTGATTTTACCTCTGGAACTTCTTCTTTGACTACGCGTTCTATTCCATCTTTCATGGTAACCATGGACATGGGACATGAGCTGCACATTCCCTTTAAACGCACTTTTACTACTCCATCCTCGATATCGACAAGTTCCACATCTCCGCCATCGAATTGGAGATAACCGCGAACTTTCTCCAACGCTTTTTCTACTTGTTCTCTCATTGTATATTGGACCTCCCCACGTGTTTTTCTCAATAATCACACCATCATTTGAAGTTTGTACACACTATCCATCATAACCAACAAAGGTTCTCTCTATTCCTTGGCGCTTTCACCCTCTGTATTTCCCTTTACAGATGTATTCCCAATTTCCGGGTACAGCGGGAAGCGGCAGCATAATTCTTCAACCTCACTACGTAAAGCCTGCAAAGACCCTTCCTGATCACGTTCTCTCAGGGCACGCTCGATGAGACGGGCGATATCACGCATCTCATTTTCTCCCATTCCCCGTGTTGTACAGGCTGGTGTTCCTATCCGGATACCACTGCTTACGGAGGGCTTTTCCGGATCGAAAGGAATCGTGTTTTTGTTTACTGTCATACCTACCTCGTCGAGTACAGTTTCTGCTTCCTTGCCGGTAACACCTAAATTACGCAAATCCACCAGCATGAGGTGCGTGTCAGTCCCGCCGGAGACCACACGTAAGCCACGGCTTTGCAGAGAACCTGCAAGCGTCTGTGCATTCCTCACCACTTGACGCTGATAGGATACAAATTCCTCCTGCATCGCTTCCCGGAAAGCAACGGCCTTGGCAGCTATTATGTGCATAAGCGGGCCACCCTGTATGCCAGGAAAGATCATCCTATCGATCATTCGGGCATATTGTTTTTTGCACAATATCATGCCTCCTCGCGGACCGCGCATTGTTTTGTGGGTAGTACTGGTAACGAAATCAGCATCCGGCAAGGGGCTTGGATGGACTTTCGCAGCCACCAGGCCTGCAATATGTGCCATGTCAACGAGAAGTAAAGCTCCCACCTTGTCACAGATATACCGCAAACGAGCAAAATCTATAATTCTTGGATAAGCACTCGCTCCGGCGACAACCAACTTCGGCCGCACCTCTTGAGCTTGTTGTTCGAGAGCCTGATAATCAATCAACTCGCTGTCAGGTTCCACTCCATAAGGAATAAACCTGTAGAGATTTCCCGAGAAATTCACTTTGCTGCCATGTGTGAGGTGCCCTCCATGGGCTAAGTCCATCCCCAAAACAGTATCACCCGGACATAACGCCGCCATGTACACAGCCATATTCGCCTGAGAACCGGAATGAGCCTGGACATTGGCGTGGTCGGCTCCGAAAAGCTCCCGAGCCCTTCCAATAGCCATTTTTTCTATTTCGTCGACATATTCACATCCACCGTAATAGCGGCGTCCCGGATAGCCTTCGGCGTATTTATTCGTCAGGACAGATCCCTGGGCTTCCATCACCGCGATACTGGCGAAATTCTCCGAGGCGATAAGTTCGAGCTTCCCTCGTTCCCGTTCAAGTTCTTTCCACACCCAGTGATATATTCCGGGATCGCTTTTTTGAAGGGTGTCCCACATTTTAGACATTCAGATCTCCTGGAAAGTGCCGTATTTTTTTATGTATTCTACCAACCCTCCCTCTTGAAGAATCCGTATCATCACATCTGGCAGAGGTTGTGCCTGGCGGGTAAAGGCGTGCGTCAAATTCTTTATTTCCCCGGTTGTCAAATCAGCTGTCATTTCATCTCCGGTCTCTATCCCTTCCGTATCACATTCCATGACCACCAGTCCGCAATTTATAGCATTACGGAAAAAAATGCGAGCAAAAGATCGAGCAAGGACTATTTGTATTCCACTGGCTAAAAGAGCTCGAGGAGCTTGCTCTCGTGATGAGCCACAACCAAAGTTCATTCCAGCCACGAGAAAATCACCAGGTTCCACCTTTGATGAGAAATCAGGATCTAAATCCTCCATAACATGCTTACCAAGCTCATCCATGTCCAGTGTTTTGAACTTGTATTTACCCGAGATGATATAGTCCGTGTTTATATCATCCCCGAAAACATGCGCTTTTCCTTTCAACTCCATATGCTTCACCTCAAAAGGGGAGATACACCCTCAGAATTCTTGTACGGTCAAATTACCGTTACTCCAGAAAATTTTTTTACTGGAAATACTCCCGTGGATCACTGATTTCCCCTGCTACAGCAGAGGCAGCGACCGTAGCAGGGGAAGCCAGGTAGATGAAAGCCTTGCTGTTGCCCATTCTTCCCTTGAAATTCCTATTGGCGGTAGATATAACGTTCCATCCATCGCCCGGAATCCCCTGGTGAGTTCCCACGCAAGGACCACAACCAGGCGGAACCACAATGGCATTGGCACGCACAAGAGTTTCAATCCACCCCTTCCTGAGTGCCTGCACCATGATGTCCTGGGAAGCAGGTGCAACGATAAACCGCACTTGTGGATGTACCGTGTGTCCCTTAAGTATTTTTGCTGCAATTTCAATATCCTGGGCCCTCCCGTTGGTACAGGTGCCTAAAAATGCCTGTTGTATGGGAACGGTTGGCAAGTCTTCGATCGAGGTCACCGTATCCACCCTGTGAGGCAAGGCAACCTGGGGTGCGAGGGAGGAACAATCCACCTCAACTGTTTCAGCATAAGTAGCGTCAGGATCAGGCTGAAGAGATTCATATTGCCGTTTTGCGCGCCCTTCCAACCACTTTAATGTTTTTTCGTCCGGTGCTATCAATCCTGCCTTTGCTCCCATTTCAACTACCATGTTGGTAATGGTCAATCTTTCCTCCACACCGAGTTTGTCCACCACCGGACCAGAAAATTCAAGCACCTGGTAGGTAGCCCAATCAGCTCCTTTCCTTGATGCTAAATGGAGCATTATATCCTTTGAAAACACACCGGGCGAGAGAGTACCGTCCATAATCACCCGCACGGTTTCCGGAACCTTGAACCATAATTTCCCGGTCACCATGACCGCCGCTAATTCCGTACTTCCAACACCGGTAGAAAACACTCCAAGCGCACCATATGTGCACGTATGGGAATCAGCCCCCACCACCAAGTCTCCAGGCACAACCAAACCCTGGCCTACCATAAGCTCATGGCACACACCGCAACCGGCATCAAACAGGCGAATACCATGACGTGAAGCAAAATCACGCATCACATCATGGAGCGCTGATACCGCCTCCAGTGGACTCGGCGCATTGTGATCAATAACAAAAACGATCCGCTCCGGGTGAAGGACGCGGTCGGTTCCCATCTCTTGGAAAGAACGCAGCGCCAGGGGTGTTGTTCCATCCTGCCCCATGGCCATATCTACTTCAGCGATTACCAAGTCTCCCGCTTTCACAGGATGATTGGCTTTCCTGGAAAATATTTTCTCGGTCAATGTTTGTCCCATTTTACTTCTCCTTATCGGCTTCTCATCAGTCCACCCGAATACTCGCGCATCATCATACCTGATAATATCAAAGAGTGTCAATCAGTCTGATATCGTTCAAAAGACTTTCCCTATTCCCTGCAAACAATGTAATATACAACTAACATGGAACAAGGAAGTGAACAGGAAGGTAAATACATTCAAGAACCAGGAAGGAAACAGAAATCATTATACAGAAAATTTTTCGGTATCGTTATCGTTCGCTGCATTAAAAAAATTTCCGTAAGGTAGTTTTGTGCTACCTTTGCACGCAATGGGAGTTATATTGAAAATGAGCTTTAAGTTGATTGTATTAGCCTTTATTATGTTTTTTTTGGCCATTATTCCCGGACAAGGTGTGCAAGCGTCTACATTGCTCGCTGAAATACGCACGCTGTATGATGAAGGCAATGCGAACGAGGCCTTATCGCTAATACAGTCACAAGGAGATTCACTTGATCCCGATCAGCGAATATTGCTGGAAACAACTCTTCTTTTAACTTTGAACCGGCAAAAAGACGCAGAAATTCTCATTGAACATTACCTCGCTTCGAATGGATTAATAGGTGATTATGTGCTTTTCCAGCTCATGGAATATCATCTGGGGAATGAAGACTATAGAGAAGCAGAAAGGGTTTTTTCTCGAATTCAGCAGGAATTTACTGATACTGTCCTCATATATCGGGGTGCCCTGAAACTCTCGCGTACTTATCGCGAAGAGGAAGATGCAGAAAAAGCGGGGGCATACCTCAATCTGGCACTCAGCACTGCCTCAGACAGCGAGGAAGAACTTGAAGCAAACCTCTTTCTCTTTGAATACCTGCAGGAGGAAAATCGCACTAAAGAGGCGTTGTTCTTATTAATGAGACTTTATGATACATATGACGGACTTTCCTACACACGAACTCGTCAACTGTTGCAACCGCTGAATGATTTACTGGAAAAAGACGAATTCCCACCTTCTGAAAGGCTTTCAGCCGCTTCCTTTCTTTCACGACTTGGTTACCGGGGTAACGCCCGTCAGTTTGCCGAAAGTATTTCTCCCTCCTCACTTTCCGAACAAGAACGCCGTGAACGGGGAACTCTACTCATCCAAATAGCGGTAAATACCGATCGTCTGGAGGAGGTAAGTGAAATTCTCGCTCAAACCCCCGAGCTTTCCCAAACCGATACCTCTTTCTTTTACCGTGGAGTAGTCCATCAGAGACTAGGCCGGTACGAGGAAGCCGCTGAACTTTTTTCCTCTCTCCTTGATCGGTTTCCGAACACGGAATATCTCTTCAACACATTCCGGAACCTTGCTTTCTGCTACCGTGCTGTGGGCGAAACATCCCAGTACGACCATGTTATGGAAAAAATGATCGCCGCTTTTCCCGGACGTGGAGATGTCCGTTGGGATTACTTCTGGAACTTATACCAGAGAGGTAATGTGCAAAAGGGACAAGCGGTGCTGGAAGGGCTCACCTCACTTTCTGACGAATATAACCGGGCAAATTTCTGGTTGTATCTCACTGATACTTCTCATAACAACGATAAATACTTGGAAAAAATACTCTACGAATCACCGTCAGTTGATTATTACTATGTCAGAGCCTGGCAGGAAGCACAAACGCAAGGCTGGGAATTATCACGCCCACCCTCTATACTTTTCCGTTCTGAAAACTTCGATCATTCGCTTCCCTCTGAAACGCTTGAAGCTCACAGTTTATGGGTCCGTTATGAGCTTCTCCGGCAAACCGGCTTCCTTGATTTTGCACTGGGTGAACTGAAAGCCCTCCGGCGCCGAAACCCCGAGAAGCAAGATTTGCTCTTTGAGCTCTCCGATTTACATTATGAGCTCGGGAACCTTCGACAAAGCATTCTGCAAGCCTTATATCTCCGGTCTGCACTGGGGGGGGATTCACCTCCTTATCGCAATGTACAGGAAAGGATTTATCCGGAATATTACCTTGATATGATTGAGAATATCGGCCAAAAAGAAGATATACATGTCGATCCCTATCTCGTACTCTCCGTCTTACGAGCGGAGAGCTTTTTCGATGCCGAAGCTGTGTCAGTAGCCGGTGCAATTGGGCTTATGCAAATCATGCCCGCCACCGGAGCATGGATGGCAGAAAGGGTAGATCATCCGGTTCTTACCGAAAGATCGTGGGAAACCTCACGGCTGTTCGAACCTCATGTCAATCTCGTACTCGGAGTGGAATACCTTGCTTATCTCATGGACATGTACGAAAGAAAAAAATGCCCGGCTATATGCGCATACAACGCAGGACCGGGCAGAGTCAACTCCTGGCGAGAATCTCTCCCTGATGATCCAGACAAATTTGTAGAATCAATTCCTTTCCAGGAAACGAGAAATTATCTCAAAGGAGTGGTAGAAAATTACTTTCACTACTCCTGGCTCTATCGGAAAGATTTCACTCTTTCCCCATGTACCTTTTGAATCGTGTAATTTCTTCTTCTCCTTCGTTTACCCCGATTTCCAAACGAATACTGCTTTTTTCCCCGGGCCGAAGAATAACCAACCTGCCTTCTTCCCGTTCGGTGCGCCTTCCCATCGGGCGGCAGTTTCCTGGTTCGATACCTAAAACGTATTCTCCCTCCCCCAGCATTTTCCATTCTGTAAGATATGGGAGGGCATCGGTATTGAACTTAACATAAAATCCCAGCTTCATCTTTTCGTTAAGGAGCATGGCCGCCCCATTCCCATCTCCCAGCGAGTGTGCTGTGTGCAGGTATACTTTTTCGGAAAAACCCCGCTTGGGCTCATGGAAGCGATCCCATTCTTCCTTACCTTCCCTGGCACGATCATCACGTGGAATGGTCTCGTCCACAGCGGTTACCAACCGGCTTCCTTCATCCAGGAGAGGGTATCCAACGTTGATATGGTAAATGATCATGAATGGTGTATCATGGGAACCTTCGTTTACCACTTCGTCTTCCAGAAGAATGGCTTTACTCCCCAGGCGGCTCGTAATCTTCCGGTACATGACCAATTTATCACCAAATACAGTGGCTTCCCGTACCTTACCCTGCACCCACATCAGGTAATCGTCCCCCTGCCATGCACCATCTGCCCAGACATTGGATGCGGGTATATACGATGCTCTGCCGTGCAGCCCAAGGTCTTCTTCGTTCAAAAATGCATGGGTTGATTCATCCCTGCTTGGGGCACCGGCATATGTCAAACCACAGGTGTTCAGGAGTCCGCCGTGAAAACCACGCAGCCAACCCAGGCTTTCAGGCTCGAAAAACGCCGGAGCAACATTCTGAGTTGCTGAGCGCCAAGAGAGGCTTATTCCCTTATAAAACGTCCAGGCAAGATCCAACCCCCGGTCGAGAAGCACCGTATAACTCAGACCACCACCTGTATTCACTTGCGCGGTACGCACTCCACGCTCTAATCCATCCGCGAGCTCAGAAAGAGTCACCCCTCCTATTTGAGAAATATCTCCCACTCTCTTCAGGATCTCTTCCCGTGCCATCTCTTTCCCGTACACAATAGCCATGAGTCACTCTCCCTTCGATCTTCTGAAAAACGGGAAACCACCACCTCCGCCCTCCCGGCCGCGTTCTTCACGTTGAGGCGGTTGTTGTTGTTCTTCCAGCGACGCTTTGCGCTGGGCATCACGCAAATAAGCAGGCTTATCCAGATCGTCTTCAA
>SKXZ01000040.1 GCA_007128145.1 Candidatus Nitricultor lacus
CAGATCATCCTGAGAAATCAGTGCTTTACAATTTTTACACCTCAAGGGAAGCTCCTGCATGGTTTCCTCCGACAAACAATGTTTTAGGTGTATTCTATCAAGAGAAACTCTAGAAGACAAGCAGGTAGGTATTCCTGTTAATCATGAGATAATTTTGAAATAAGTTGGGGAAACCCCTTCAAGTATGTTATATTTGGTTAACACTTATACGGTCCGGTATTTCCTGCTTACAGATTCCGGTCACTGCATTCAGAGAGGAGGTATTTGACATGACAGTAGAGGAAGTTTTAGAGGAAGCTTTGAAACTTGAGGAAGATGGAAGAAAGTTTTATTTAGATGGTATGAACAGGGTGAAAAACGGTCTGAGCAAAGAGACCCTCAATCGATTAGCTGATGAAGAATTTATTCATATGGAGCGAATCCGCGAGGGTTACGAGCGCATTCAGGAAGGTAAGAGCTTCGCATGGGATTCACGCAACAATATTCGTAAATCATCCAGGGAATTTTTTGAAAATGTTTTTACCGAAGCACAGAAAAACAAGGAAGAATTAGTAACACCTGCATCGGAGGAGACCGATGTTTTACAGACCGCTATGGATCTTGAATCCAAGGCGCATCGCTTCTATTTGGATCAGGCCAAGGCTACTTCTGATGAAAAGGTGAAGGAATTTCTGGATTTTCTAGCCAGTGAAGAGTACCGGCACTACAACCTTCTGTACAATACTCTTGAGTATATTAGTAATCCTACTGAGTGGAATTACCGTGAGGAAAAACCGATTTTCGAAGGTGGTTGATCAGAAAAACATCATAGGGTCTATAACTTGCTTCGACAGGCACAAGGCCCTATGATGTTTTTTGCCGATAGGGAAGCTGTGGCATAAGAACGGCTACAGGTGGAGCCTTTAAGAGGAGAGAAAAGAGGTAGAAATATAAAATAATTTGTATCGGAACACTCACTAAGCGGGGGATCAGAACGATATTCAAAGGTATTTCGAACAAAAGATGAAGGAAATAAGGGGTGAGAAATAAACCCCCCATAACCTGAGAGAGTGAGATACCGATAAATAGCGCACCCCGGTTTCCTAGCCTGCTGAATCGTAGGGAATAAAGGCGCGAGGTGAAAAATAATCCCGGTATGAAACCTTGCAGTGCCGCTGTAAGGGTGAAGTGAGGCATATACGGACCAAGGGGGCTTAAGAGATATCCCACAATATCTGCCGTTGCTCCCACTACAGCACCTGAAACAGGACCAAAAAATACCCCCGCCATGATGAGGGGTAAGGCACCAAGGCCGATTCGGACTCCCTCAACTCCGCCAAAAGCAATTCGTACGCTCGCAAAACGGGAAAGAACTACACATAAGGACAAAAGAAGGGCTTGAATAACGAGATTTTGTGTATTTTGCCGCAACATATTGCCTCCTGAAAATGAAACTCACACTGATTATAAGGGTGTTGTACTCAGGTTGGCAAGAGACGGAGGAGGATAATCATGAATGAAATAATGATAAAGAATACCGCACAGTTACTGGTGGAGAAAAAACCGTGGATTGTGCTCACGGGAGCGGGTATTTCGACGGAAAGCGGCATTCCCGATTTTCGGTCTCCACGAACCGGCTTGTGGGAAAAATTGGACCCAATGGAAATTCTCTCGGTGAGAACACTGCAGGAAGATCCCCATACCTTTTACCGAATTGGCTTGTCCGTTCTTCTGCGTTTCCGTGATGCCGAACCGAACGATGCTCACCGAGTTCTCGCGCGATGGGAACACGAAGGCTTGGTTGAAGGGATTATCACCCAAAATATTGATGATCTCCACCGTCAGGCAGGTTCACAGAAGGTGCTCGAGATTCACGGTCATCTACGCACGTTCTTATGTTTGAGGTGTGGTTCGGATACCCCAACGGAAGAAGTGGCGGAAAAGGTTAAGAGCCAAATTCCACCTGTATGCAAGTGTGGGGGTGTATTGAGACCCCGTGTGATTTTGTTTGGTGATATGCTTCCTCCGGTATTTCAGCAAGCAGAAGAGTTGTCTCATCAACATCCTCTTTTAGTAATCGGTTCAAGCCTCCAAGTTTCTCCGGCTAATTACCTTCCATCGCAGGCTCCAACCATCGGTATCATAAACAGAGAACCTACCCCCTTTGACGAAAAAGCAGCATTTGTGATTCACGGGGGTGCGGTGGAGATACTGACCGCTCTGAATACGGCTTTCAAAGAATTGGGCAGGAAACAATAATTTAAAAAATCAGGCATGTAATTTTTTCGATTGCTTGCGGTAATATTGTATATATCCCTTGATGACTCCGACTATCGGAATAGCTAGAATAAGACCAAGGGGACCATACAGCTGCCCTCCGACCATAAGAGCAAATAAGACGCTGAGCGGGTGAAGTCCATGTTCTTTTCCTTTCAAGCGCGGAGCAATAACCACTCCTTCTGCCAGGTAGATAAGGACAAAGGCAATACACACACCTACAAAGATCCAGAAGGATTTAGTTGCAGCGAAAAGCAGAGCAGGTAAAGCGCCAACGATCGGGCCAAGGTATGGTACAAGATCAGCCAATCCAGCGACAAAACCGATCACGAGTGGGAACTCTATTCCTAAAAAATATAATACTACACTTACTGATACACCAACAAATAGACAAAGAAATAACCTCCCCCTGATAAAGCCACCAAGGATATTGTCGACTTCCCGTAGAACTGCAATGTAATAACGTCTTTTCCCCTGGGGGAAGAGACCTACAAGAGTCCGCCGGATTTTTGAAGCATCGACAAGAAAATAATAGAGGATGAAGGGGGTAAGAATGAATCCAAAAAAAAGTATGGTAACCACAAGTGTGACGATATCCACGATGTTGCGCAAGACGGTTGTGAGATATGCTTGCAAATTTTGAGAAAGATCAAGGAAAAAATCTTCAACTGCTTCTGATATGTTGAGACCGGGATAACGTTCATCGATTGTCTGGGTTATGCTGATGATACGTTCGGTGTAATCGGGTAAATTATCGGCCAATGTTCTGAATTGAGATACAGTTTCAAGAATAATAAGAAAAAAAAGCAGGAGAAAAAAAAGCAGGAGCCCCAAAAAGATAATCAATACTGACATTTTCCAGGACAATCCTTTTCTGTTGAGTGCCTGGGTAGCAGGTGTAAGAGAGTAGGCCAGTATCCCTCCCAGCGCAAAAGGCAAGAGTACAACCCGCAGGAGGTAAATCACATATAAAAAAAGCAGGGCGAGGCTAAGACGGTAAAAATTGTTGAAATTATTGTTAGATGACAAATCCCTTTTCCTTCTCGCCGTATTGTGTTAATATTCTAAAGGTTTTTCAGGAGAATTGAAAGAAAACATTGAAAAAGGGAACGATAAGGCTAATAACCATGCTGGAAGGACATAGTATTTCCGCACTCATACCTGCATATAATGAAGCTCAAAGAATCCCTGGTGTGTTGGATGTATTATGTAGAAGTCAATTTGTTGATAATATCACTGTAATTGATGATGGTTCTAAGGATAATACCGCCGGAGAAGCACGTCGGTTCCCAGTGAATGTCATCCAAAATAGAACCAATCGTGGGAAGGCTGCCGCTCTTATCGAGGGTATCCGCCACACTCGTTCAAGTGACATATATATCTTTCTTGATGCTGATCTCATTCGCTTGCAGGAAGAACACTTGACTGCCCTGGTTGAACCTTTGTCCTGTAATTTTCATTTGGATATGACCGTTGGTATCTTCAAAGGGGGAAGAGGTGCAAGCGATCTTGCACAAAGATTATGCCCTATTCTCAATGGACAACGAGCACTACGTGGAGAATGGGTGCGCAACCTTCCTGATTTTTCCTGGGCTCGCTTCGGGGTAGAGGTGTTTCTTACCCGTTTTGCCCGTGATTTTGAAGCAAAAGTTGCCATGATTCCCCTGTGGGGCATATCGCATTACCACAAGGAAGAAAAATATGGACCGATTTGGGGTTTTTATCAGCGTGTTAAAATGTATTACGAGGTTACGCGTGGTTATCTTCTGTACGAGAGCCACATAAAAATTCCTGATAAAGTCTGTAATGAAAGAAGAGAGGAGGAAAAGGCCTATGCCCGAGTGTAAAATTCAAAAAAACACCTCGGTTTGCACCTGTACTTACGAACCATGCTCACGCAAGGGTTTATGTTGTGAGTGTATTATGTATCATAATTCTCGTGATGAACTTCCCGGATGTCTTTTTCCACCGGATGTGGAGCGCACATACGACCGCTCGATCAAACGCTATCTGCTAGCCATGCAGGGTAGATAAACACTTTTCCTCATCGAGTAAGACGCTTCATCTCTCGTTGTGCTTCCCGAAGCCAGAATTCACCTTCGGGGTTGCCGGGATTCATAGACAAAAAGCGTTCCAACGCCCACTCAGCGTTGAGGGCATCTCCCAGTTTGAGTGAAGTTACACCCAGCCAGTAGTAAGGGAGATCGAAGGAGGGGTTTTCTGATATTGCCTGCTGGAAGTGTTGTGAGGCTGCAAACATATCACCCTCACCGTAGGCTACATGGCCGGCTTCATATTTCTGCCAGGCCTCTTTTCCATATTTCTCCCATTTCTCAACGACACGTCTGAAATACCTGGCAGGTTCATAGCCGGGATCAAGCCGTAAGACTTGTTCCCAGGCAAATACCGCGTTCTGGTAAAGTTCCGTTTCCTGGTATGTGCGTGCCAGCCACTCCCATGCCTTGGTGAAGTCCGGCCAGGCCGAGACAGCCTCGGTGAAAAATTCAATCGCTTTTTGTAACTCACCTCTTTGGTAAAGGTTGTATCCTGAATCAAACATCACCTGGGCATATCCCTCGGGGGTAATTCCATATTCCCCAAATGGGTTGGAGTTCGAAGCAAGCGCGGCATCTCTTGCTGGATACCAAGAAAATGATAATACAAAAATGATTAAGACGATAGTAAAAGCAGACAGCAATCGCATTATACCCACCTCCTTGTACAAAAAGTACTCCATTCCCGGTTTATGAGTTCCTGTCAAATGGAATGAAGCGATGCGCTGAATTATCTTTTTATTGTTTTTATAAAGCATTCATGAGTAAGATGCGCTTTATAAGTTGGATATTGCTCGTGCAGGTCTCTCGATATTCGATATTTTGATTTTTCCCCGGGGTTTGTTATAATTTTATGCATACGTTTTCATGGTGGGAAATACCAAGAGATTTCGAACTAGCAAAGATCAAAGCATGACTGTATAAAGTTTGTAAATAAAGAAGGAGGTATAACAAAATGGAGAAAGCTAAGATTTCTATTGGCAGCTGGGCGTATGTTATTGGACCATACGCAGATCACCCTGTTCCCCTGGATGAGGTGGTCACCAAGCTTTCCCAGTTTGGATTTGACGGCATTGAGTTGGGTGGATTCAAACCTCATGGACACCCTGATCTGTATCCCACGAAAGAAGACCGTTTGAAACTGGTTGGTTTGCTGGAGAAAAACGGTTTGGGAGTGAGTGCTTATGTACCGGATCTTTGGCATCTCCCTTTTGCTGCTGGTGATCCCAAGGTGTTGAAAGAGTACCATGAAACATTCGATCGTTCACTTGAATTATGCGTTGATTGCGGTTTTCAGAAACTCAGGGTAGATACGGTAAGCGGCACTCCTTTCCCTGCGGATTGGCAATATCAAGAGATTTGGGAAAGAGTTGTGTCCATCTTCCAGGAATGCTCAGACAAAGCGGCCCAGGTAAATAAGGAACTCGTATGGGAGTTTGAACCAGGATTCATTTTCAATAAGCCTTCTGAAATATTAAAGATGTATGATGCGGTGAATCGCCCAAATTTTTCCATTCTTTTCGATACCAGTCATGCACAGATGTGTGCCGTGGTAGGAGCGAAACAGACCGAGCCACGCGAAATACTCCCTGGCGGGGTAATGGAATTTGTGAAAATGCTTCGAGGAAAGGTAGGCCACGTGCATCTCATTGATTCTGATAATACCCTGCATGATGATGAAACAAGTACGCACGCTCCCTTTGGAACCGGTTATATCAATTTTGAGCAGGTTGTTCCGGCACTGGTTGAAAACGGCTATAATTCGCCCTGGTGGTGTATTGATCTGTGTTTCTGGCCAAACGCCTGGGATATTACCTCCGACTCTATACGTTACTTGAGGGATATGTTCTCACGTTTGAATATGTGAAAAAAGGAGGTAGCACCATGACTAAAAACACTATGAAAGCCTGGGTTTTTCAAGAACCGGAATCTATGCAGCTTACGGAGAGAGAAATACCCAAGCCTACTGCTGAAGAACTTCTTATTAAAGTAAAAGCCTGTGGAGTATGCGGTTCGGATGTAGCTTACTACTGGGGAGACTCCTCATTGGAAACACCGGATGGGAAAGGTCCTCTTGTATTGGGGCATGAATTTTCCGGGGAAGTGGTGGAAGTGGGAGATATTCCCGCTTCAAAAAATTTATTTCACCCTGGGGACAGAGTGACTGTTAATCCAGTGCAATATTGTAATACCTGTGATGTATGTCATCGTGGCCAGGTGAATCTTTGTGAAAATAAGGGTGTACTGGGTGTATCAGCTGATGGAGCTTTCGCGGAATATGTGGTATCCCATTATCAGCATGCGTACCATTTGCCGGATAGTGTATCATTCGAGGCCGGAGCTTTTGCGGAGCCGTTGGCTTGCGGTACATACGCAGTGAAGAATCTTGATGTTTCGTTGGGTGGTACAGTAGTGGTTTTTGGACCAGGAGCTATTGGATTATCCATTGTTTCTCTGGCTAAGGCGAATGGAGCAGGCAAGGTCATTTTAGCGGGTACCCGTGATTATCGCCTTGAAGCGGGTAAGTCCATGGGAGCAGATACTGTATTGAATACAATTGATGCATCGTCTCCCTATTATTGTGCAGATATCACAAAAGAAATTTCGGATCTTACACAGGGTAAGATGGCAGAGAGGGTCATTGTCGCTACCGGTTCCAAAGAAGCCATGCATCTTGCCTTGGAAGTCAGCGGGCGAAGGTCGGTAATCGTCTATTTTGGACTTCCAGGGGATCGTGATAGGGTGGAAGTACCTGCGCTTCAGTCAATTCTTTGGGATAAGACAATCAAGTTCTCTTGGTTGGCTTCTTTTACATGGGTCGAAGCAATTAAAGCCATTCAAAGCGGCTTGGTCGATACCTCTCCTCTCATCACACACACTTTTTCCCTGGAGCAATTGATGGAAGCCTTGATTGTATCTAAGGAAAAGAAAGGGAATCCTCTGAAAGTAATGGTGACAGTGTAGACTTGGATAGGGGAGGAATCAGAAGGGTGAACTTGAGGAGGCACGATAAGCCTAAAGCTACAATGCGAGATGTGGCGTGGGAAGCCGGCGTTGCTCAATCAACAGTTTCTCATTATCTTAACAAAACAGCCACTGTAACTCCGGAGACAAAGCGAAAAATCCGAGAGGCCATAAAAAAAATGGATTACCGGCCGAATATGGTAGCACGAAACCTGAAGACACGCGGGTCTAGCATACTCCCACTTTTTGTGCCGGACATAACGAATCCATTTTACTCAGAGCTGGCCAAGGGTGTTGCGGATGCAGCTCGTCGAAAAGGATTTGATTTAGTTCTCTATGATACAGGTTACCAGCGCAACCGGGAAGGCGATTACATTGAGATGGCTTTACGACAGCAGGCCGGGGGTTTGGTGATTGGTTATAATCTGCTGGATGAACGCTTGTGGGATCGACTGGAACAGACGAGCACGCCGGCAATCCTGATTGATGTTTATCCTCCAAATGACTTATGGTCTTCGGTAGTAGTGGATAACGAAGAGGGTATCCGGATTGCCGTAGATTATCTCAGCCGCTTGGGTCACCATGATATTGCCTACCTGTCAGAGCCTCCCTACCTATTACCTTTGATCAAAAGACAGCGGGAATTTATCCGTGTAATGAAAGAGCGGGGATTTGAGGTTCGGCGGGAGTGGATACTGGTAGAAAAGCAGCAAGTGAACAGGGTTAAAATTGGCTTCACGCTTGGGAAAGAACTTCTATCATCACCACTTCGACCGACTGCTGTTATAACAAGTTCAGACCTCGTTGCAATAGGAGCGTTGAATGCTTTCTTGTCTTCCGGCATTAAGGTACCTTCAGAAATTTCTCTGGTCGGTTTTGATGATATCATCCTTGCTTCTTATGTTCATCCATCACTTACCACTATAAGACAGCCTAAGTTTGACATGGGGCAGAGAAGTGTGGAGATATTAATGAAACTCATGTCTGCTTCTGATCAAGAAACGCCTGTGGTTGAGATTATTCCACCTCAGCTGATCGAGCGCCATTCTTGTGCCGGGGTCAGGTGAATGCAATCTCCTTTGTAAATGCGGTGAGTAGGGAGTAGGGAGTCGTGAGTAGTGGAAAAAACCTTTTTGTGAAAGGCGTTTCAGCTGCTCCCTACTCCTTGCGCGAAGGGCATTATGGTGCGTGGCACTCTCTGTTTTTCCCAATACGGTGAATAGAAGCCGGTGAACGGTGATCTGTGAAGTCAACATTGAAAACCGTTTTCCACTTCCCCCCATTCCCCGCTTCATATTCTCTCTTCCCCGGCATTTAAGCTCCTCACTGCTTACGCATTCCCCCCCATTCTATGCCTTCTTTTCCCGAATGGTGAAAATATATATCTTCTCCCAGGTCTTGTGGCAAGGTATTTTATCCAGTACCAGTCAGTATGCTGTTAAAAAATCATGAAGGGAGGTGAAGCAATGTGATTAGGGGTATTTATACCTCGGCTTCAGGTATGAATGTATTCGAAATTAAACAGCAAATATTGACCAATAATTTAGCAAATCTTGATACCGCGGGATTCAAGTCGGATCTCATGCGGTCAGAAATATCGCTTAAGCAGGAAATAAGCCGCTTTACCGCTTCTCCAAGTACCATTCCCATTGTGGAGACCTTGCAACCGCCACGCAGCTTGTTATCGAACACAAGACAGATTTCAGCCAGGGAAAG
>SKXZ01000060.1 GCA_007128145.1 Candidatus Nitricultor lacus
ACAGGGGGAGTGCAGGGTGAGCTATTGTTGTTCAAATAAATCCAGTGTTTCTTTCACCAAAGGAAGATACGTAAAGCCGGGTCCTCCAGCCAAGGCAATACCAACACCGGCCGCTTCCATAACTTCGTCACGCGTCGCTCCGGCTTTTCGGGCGGCACGAACATGAATCATTATGCATCGCTCACAGTGAATAGCTATGCCGATTCCTACCGCGATCAACTCCTTCGTCCGTACATCCAACTCATTTTCTTCCATCATTCCCTGGTAAAAGGTATTGAATCCTTTCAACAGGGATGGTGCGTCTTCTTTCAGAGACCGTAATCCTTCTCTGTAGGTTTCGAAAAATTTCTGCACTTCCTCACTCATGGGTTACCTCCTTTTCTACCGGTATAAGCCACTCCCGGTGGCGTTGGTTATTTCCTTTCACTACTTGGAAAAATGCTTCTTGTAGGGTTTTGGTTACAGAGCCAGGAACACCGTTTCCAATTTGTCTTCCATCAATATTCACGATTGGGGTAATTTCCGCAGCGGTACCGGTAAAAAATGCCTCGTCTGCAACATACAGGTCATCCCTGGTACAGAGAGTTTCTTCCACCCGGTAACCGGCATCCCGTGCCAGTATAATAACCGTATCCCTGGTAATTCCTAAAAGTATCGAGTGTGAATGCGGGGTATATATCACATTATCCTTAATGTAAAATATGTTCTCCCCGCTACCTTCCGAAACAAAACCGTTGACATCCAGCAGTATTGCTTCATCATATCCCAACTCCAATGCTTCCATTTTGGCTAGGGAGGAGTTGAGATAGTTCGCACTGGTTTTCGCTCGCGGAGAACTCGCATTTATATAATTACGCACATAAGAGGATATTTTGGCCTTTATGCCCTCTTTCAGGCTTTTTTCACCCATGTATGCGCCCCAACACCATACTCCTACTACAAAATCAACCGCGCATTCAGAAGGATCAACCCCCATTTTCCCATACCCGCGAAAAACTATGGGCCGGATATAACATTCATCCACCCGGTTGACTCGAATAGTCTCGAGAATAATCTCCTCAGCTTCAGAGCGTGAATATGGTATACACATACGAATGATAGAAGCTGACTCGAAAAGACGCCGCACATGTTCCTTCAGGCGGAAAACAGCGGCTCCCTTTTGAGTTCTGTAACACCGTATGCCTTCAAATACCGCTGTGCCGTAGTGCAACGCATGTGTAAGAACGTGAGTTTTTGCTTCAGACCATTTCACCTGTTCTCCGTTGATCCAGATCCAATCTAATGCTTGCATTGCTTCACCCCTGCTGCCAAATTTTTTTCCATTATAACGCAGACAGAAAATTTACGTTTGATTTAAGAGAAATATCTTGAAATAATTTTGAGAAATTCTGTATTTTCGGTTATATGCTTTGTGGTTCCTATTTTTTTTCTCATGTTGTATAGTGATACAAACTAGACCCCACGGCCTTAAAGTGGGGCCAGGAGGTGAGTCCGACGTACTGGGATGAAGAAGCAGAAATAATCCAAGAAGATAATCTTCGCAAGCTTCAATTTAACCGCTTGCAAAAAACAGTCAACAGGGCCTGGCATCACCTTCCTTATTATCGTAGAAAAATGAGTGAAGCTGGCTTGCAAACACCCTATGATTTGAAATCTCTTTCCGACCTCTCCCGTCTCCCGTTCACCTCTAAGCGGGATTTACGCGAAGTATATCCTTTTGGTGCCATTGCAGAACCCATGAAAAATATTATTCGCATCCACTCTTCCTCTGGAACCACCGGAACAGCTACCGTGGTTGGATACACGCAAAACGATATCAGGACATGGTCTGAACTCATGGCACGGACTCTTGCCGGTGGAGGAATTAATGAAGATGACCGTATCCAAATCGCTTTCGGGTACGGACTCTTCACGGGGGGTCTTGGAGTACATTATGGAGCTGAAAAGCTTGGAGCAACTGTCATCCCCATGTCTTCCGGTAATACACTCCGACAAATCCAGATACTGAAGGATTTCAACATTTCGGTTTTGTGCTGCACCCCTTCATATGCCCTCTACCTTGCTGAGGTCGCACGGGATTCCCATGTTGATTTGGCAGACACACAATTTCGCATCGGCATTTTTGGAGCCGAGCCATGGTCAGAGGAAATGAGGTCGGAAATAGAACGACAACTCCCTATACAAGCATATGACATCTATGGCTTGAGCGAAGTGATCGGTCCCGGTGTAGCCTTCGAATGCGAAGCCAGACAAGGCCTCCATGTTAACGAAGATCACTTCATACCCGAGGTGATCGATCCAATCAGTGCAGATGTTCTCCCACCTGGAACAAAGGGAGAATTGGTTTTTACCACCATCACCAAAGAGGGGACCCCTGTAATCCGCTACCGGACAGGGGACATCTCTTCCCTGATCGTCTCATCATGTTCCTGTGGCCGCACAATGTCACGCATCGAAAGAGTTGCTTCCCGCACAGACGACATGCTCATTATCCGCGGCGTCAACGTGTATCCCTCACAAATTGAAAGCGTTCTTTTACGGTTTAAAGGCATAGAACCTCATTACCAAATAATTGTCTCCAGGGAACATTTCATGGATACCGTGGATATCCATGTGGAGATCTCCAGTGAAATTTTTTCCGATGAGGTAAAATCCCTTGAAAATCTTAAGAAAAAGATACTTGATGCCTTGAAAGGGGAATTACATTTAAGCTGTACTGTGAAATTTCTTGAACCGAAAAGTATAACCCGCAGCGAAGGAAAAGCAAAACGGGTCATTGACCTGCGGAAGGAGGAGGATAACTCATGAAGCAAATCTCCGTTTTCCTTGAAAACCGACCAGGCAGTCTCTTTTCTGTACTGGACAGACTCCGGGAGTGGAAAGTGAATCTCAGAGCGCTCTCGCTGGCTGATACAGCTGATTTTGGTGTACTTCGTTTTATTGTCAAAGATCCACAAACAGTACTTGAGCAGCTGAAAAATGAAAACTTCACTGCTACCCTTACTGAAGTCCTTACTGTGGGTATCGCTGACCAACCTGGAGGACTCAGCTCCGTGGTTGGAATTTTAACCAAGGAAGGTCTTTCAATCGAGTACCTCTATGCCTTTGTCTCACCGGAAGGAAGGGGGGCTTACGTGGTTCTGCGAGTGGAGGATTATGACAAAGCCCGACACACGCTCGAAAATGCGGGCATTCCACTTCTTGAGAATCTCTCGCTGTAATTTTCAAACACCTGTGGATCCCCCGAAAGGAACCCGCAGGTGTTTGAAATACGGCAGTTAGAGGTTCACCACTACCTTGATGGATTCATGCTTATGCTGGTGAGCAAATTCAAGAGCTTCCTGTGTTTTCTCAAGAGGATAACGGTGTGTTATTAATGATTTCAAATCCACGGCTTTATTGTTTACAAGATCAACGCAACTTTGATATACGTTTGCATAGCGAAATATTCCCAAGATATCAAGCTCCCTAGCCGTAACCTGAATCATGTCATATTCGAAACGGTCTTGTGAAGGGAGACCTACAAGAATAATTTTTCCTCCCCTGGCAGCCAGACCAGCAGTAAGCTGTGTTGTGATTACACTGCCTGCTGTTTCGAAAACCATATCTGCTCCACGCCCTGCGGTATAATCCATAATCATCTTTATTACATCGTCTTTTTTACCATTGAGCACCAAGGATGCACCCAGTTCACGTGCCTTCTCTAACCTGAGCTCAACCAGGTCAACCGCTACTACACGCATCACACCACACGCCCTCAAAGCCTGCAGGGTTACCAAACCTATGGGACCACTTCCCAAAACCACAGCAGATTGACCAGGTTCGGCACACGCTCGTTTAGCAGAATACATCCCTACCGCCAATGGCTCTACCAGCGCTCCTTCTTCATAACTCACTTTGTCACTCAAAGGAAAGGTAAAACAAGCAGGATGAACAACATATTCACAAAAAACACCGTTAACAGGTGGTGTTGCCCAGAAAACGACATCGGGGCACAGGTTATACCTGCCGGACAAACAGCTTTGACACCGGCCGCAGGGAATTCCCGGTTCCATGGTGACACGGTCACCCGGCTGTAGACTGGTAACATCTTCACCCACCTCAACCACTTCACCCGAACATTCATGTCCCAGAATAAAAGGGGGCTCTACCACGTAATCTCCAATTCTACCTTCAACAAAATAATGCACATCCGAACCGCACACCCCAACACTTTTAATCCGAACAAGTACCTGGTCAGAAGCAGGGATTGGAACAGCCATCTCTTCGATGTCAATTTTCCCTATACCCTTCATCACAGCCGCTTTCATTGTATGTGCCATAGCCCCTGTCTCCTTTCAATATTACTTTTTTTGTTTGAGATGTACACGATCAAGATACGATATTCTCCAATTGTTTCCGAAATCCAGGCAAGGATTCAATATCTCCCCCAGCCCAGGATTCACTGTAACGGAGCATCCCACTCCGGTCTGATAAAAAAACCGACCAATCTGACAATCCCACGTCTCCCATTACCCCAAAAACCTTGGCCAAATCCTTGTAACTGTCACAAAACAAGGGATAAGACAATTCTACTTCTCCTAAAAACTCCAAAACTGCGAAAAAAGAATCCCCTGTTATCCCTGCCATAATCCCCCCCCGTAATTCAAGTTCTTTAGCTAAATCATCAAGACGGGGAAGAACACTTGAAGCACGTGGACTGAAAATCGAATCAATAAATACAAGCAACGCCGGCTTTCCAGTGATAACTTCGGAAAGCGAACCAACTTGTGCATTCACATCAAGGAATTTCCCATCCGGTATAGCTTCATCCAAGCGGGGCTTTTGTTTCCATAAAAAACCCAGTATTTCACGCATAAACACAGGTAGGTCCTCCGGACCTCTGGCTGTTATGATGTTTCCATCCCGTACCATGGGTTCGTTGACAAACTCTCCTCCGGCATTGATAATATCATCCCTGATGGACGACACACCGGTTACCCGTTTACCGCGGAGGACCTCTGCCGATATTAACACACAGGGACCATGGCACACAGCTCCAATCACTTTCCCCTGCTGGTACAACTCCCGGACAAGGTTGACAACAGCTGGTGAGCGCCTGAGGTAATCCGGCGCGAACCCTCCGGGAATAACAGCTCCGTCGAAATCCCTAGGACCAATCATTGATGCTGTTACCTCACTACGTGCCGGATATCCATTCTTGCCTGTGTATACATCTCGTTCTCCAGTCCCCACAAGCGTTGTTGCGATATCTTCTTCCTGGAGGCGGAGAAGAGGGTACCACAGCTCTAACTCCTGATAGAGGTTCTCAACAAAAATGGCAATCCTCCTGGACCTCACCATATTTGCCTCCCATGTACTTTTTTATTCTCCCCCACCTTGTTTCGGTTCTTTCGACAGTATCCCCAAATTGTCAATGGGTATAGTGATTCACCGCTCTATGAACTGTGTTCCTCCTTCATTTTCGTAAGTTTTAAAAAGTGTCTTTGCTCTTCCAAAATGATCTGTCTCAAAATATCAATTTTTCCTTCCGGTATCATTGGTTCCATTCCCTGGTAAAAGATAATACTTTCTTTTTCAACTTCAATACCCACATCAAGTGCCCGCAACAGGCTTGTATCACCACCTGTGAGATCTACTCCTTTTAATACCTTACCCAACACACCTCCTTCAATAACAGCGCCCAGGTATTCTGTTGTTTCGTCCATGATCTCATAATGTGTCGGGACTTCCCCCAGGTTTTTTATCATATCGGTAAAATATTCAAAATGGCGTTCCTCTTCCTTTTGCAAAAAGGAAAATATTTCCTTACTGGATACATCCCGGCTATTCTCATAAAGGTTTTGGTAAAAAACCATCCCTCTTTTTTCCAATTCAACCGCCATCTCCATAACTTCAGCAGGTGAAAATTTCATCGCCATAGCTTTTTCTCCTTTATGTAAAAATTGATAAAATACTCATATTGTATCATTCATGCATTTTTGTATCTTTTGCCCTCATGGTTTGAGAGGGTGTAGCTCCGTTGAAAATAATAACTTATCACCATATATTTTAACACGCCTGAGTGAAACACACCTCTTCCTTTCCCCCAATATCTTCTATAATGGTGAAAGAGTATTGAGAAAGGAGCGAATTTCTTGGGAATTGTGAAGCAACCTGAACCAGTAAAGCTCTTTATTGCTGTCTTATACCAGAAAAGGGAAGTTCTCCAGCGTGTTTTTCCCCACTTGCAGGGGCACTTAGGCCCAGTGGAATGGGAAAGTCATGAATTACCCTTTACGCATACGAACTACTATCGTGATATAGGAAATCCTCTTACACGCTCTTTCCTGGTTTTCGAGCGCCTTATTGATCCTGGTTACCTTGCGGAAATCAAGCTCTTATCGAATAAGATAGAAGAATTAACGGGAGATAAAAAACACGAAAGATGCATAAATCTCGATCCAGGATATTTTGACGGTTCTAAAATTGTTTTAGCCACCACGAAAAACTTTTCCCACCGAGTGTATATAGGAAAAGGGATATATGCTGAAGCTACCATTAAATGGGAAAAGGGGGTATTCCGGGCTTTCGAACACACGTATCCTGACTATGCAGGTGCTTGCTATCGCAAAATCTTACTGAAAATAAGGGAACTCTACCGCCACTCCTTGAACAGGTGAACCCTGACCTTATCCCTCAGGTACGAATCTCCGGTGCCAACTTTTTCGTTCTTCCCTCCCGAAAAGGTCCCTGTATTCAGGATTATTGCGTAATAACATACGGTGAGTACCGTTGCCGAGGACTTCCCCTTCCTTGATAAAAACGATACGATCAAGCGCCCGTACCATGGAAAGGGAATGTGCGATCACTATGACTATCTTTTCTGTATCGATATTTTTTATCGTATCAATAATATACCGCTCGGATTCCGGATCCAGGCTCGAAGTGGCTTCGTCAAAAACGAGAATTGGCGGGTCCTTAAGGAGAGCCCGCGCAATCGCTACCCTCTGTTTTTGTCCACCTGAAAGGCGGTTCCCCCCATCACCCACCACGGTGTCATAACCATTATCAAGGTGAGGAATAAATTCATCGGCGTGCGCTCGTTGAGCTGCTTCACACACATCCTCAAATGATGCATTAAAATTCCCATACAGGATATTTTCCCGAATTGTACCACCCAGAATAAGGGAGTCCTGTAAGACTACACCTATTTGATTTCGCACAGAGGCGATTTTCACATCCTTGATATCTTTTCCATCGATTTCTATTCGACCCTCTTCTGGGTCAAAAAACCGCAAAAGAAGATTTATGAAAGTTGTTTTCCCCGCACCGCTGGGACCTACAATCCCCACTTTTTCTCCACGGAGGAATTCGAGTGATATATTCTTTAAAATTTGCGACCCACTATAGGAAAAGGAAACACCATTGAAGCGAACCCCTTCATTTACACCACTCAGTTCCTCGGCATTCTTCTTTTCCACAACCATTGGTGCGAGATCGAGTATTTCAAAAACTCTTTCCGCCGATGCCAGACTCTGTTGGAAAAGCTGGAAAGAATTGGCAAACTGGGATATAGGGGCGGCTGCTATTGCAAGGTATCCTATAAATGCGATAAGTTCTCCTGGAGTGAGGCGGCCGAATATGACCTCCCGCCCTCCATACCAAATAACCGCCACCAGGCAAAAAGAGGAGAGCAATTCAACTAAGGGTGTAAAGAGGGCTTTTACCCGGGCTTGCTTCATGGCTAGGAAAAAGTTTTTCTGGTTTTCCTTTTCGAAACGTCGTTGTTCGTGATGTCCACTTACAAATGATTGTATAATTTTCATTCCAGTTACAGACCGTTCAACCAACTCCGTGAGAACGGCCGTTTTACTTTGCAAAAGATGCGAAACACCCCGTATCTTTTTCCCCAGCAAATCAACACTGAAACCCACTAAAGGGAATAATATTATTGAAAACAAGGCCAAACGCCAATGAAGGAAGAAAAGCACGACCAGCGAACCAGCAAATATCAGCAAATTCATGAATAGATTAACAAAGGCATTGGAAAACAAGTTCTGTAAATTAGTAATATCGTTTGTCATACGGGATATAATGTCACCAGAGGAGTTACGATGGAAAAATGCTGTTGATAGCGAATAGAGCTGCTGAAAGAGCTCTGATCTCAAGCGGGTTATTACTCGAAAACCCGCTTGAGAAATCCAGTAACTTTGCATGTAGGAAGCAACACCTTTACCGAAATATATAAACACAACAGAAAAGGCTATGATGATCAATACCTGCATATTGCGTTCAATCAAGGCATGATCGATTATATCTTTAACCAACCAGGGAACCAGAAGACTCGCGCCTGCTCCCACAAGAGCCATTACAAGAGCCCCAGCAACAAACTTGCCGTAGGGTTTGAGATAGGCAATAAGCCTTCGGATACTGCTTTTCCGTTTCACCATGGTAATGGTGCCCCTTCAAAATATTTCATGACCAGATCACTCAAATTTTGAGCCGCTCCGGTGGGATAGTCAGGCTCCGGAAAAGGGTAATCCTGCTCGGGACACTGAAGAAGCCGGTCCAATTCTTTCGCCACTCTTTTTGGATCAACTTTCCCGCGAATCTCCGGCAGGATCTCCCGGTCAGTCAAGAGATTCGGTAATGAAATCCACCTTTTCGATCTCTCAACACGCAATACAATATTCCTCTTTACTATTGTACCGAAAAAAGGAATTTTTTCGAGCCATCCCCCCAATCCCTCCAGAGGAAGTTTTTCAGGGCGATCAAGCGGTAGAATCACTACACCTTTCTTTCTCCGGTAGGCAATTTCCAGATTGTTTGATCCCGGAACAGCTACCGAACAATCCGATTCTTCTATCAAGCGTGAGGTATAGCCGAATTGAGGCTTTATATGAGTTTTCAGAACATCAATACCCTCAATCATGGAAACTGAATAATGGGCAGGAAATGAGATGGAAAAACTTGCGCGTTCATAAGAGGCACGAATGCTTTGAGCA
>SKXZ01000205.1 GCA_007128145.1 Candidatus Nitricultor lacus
CTTCAATACCGTAAGGAATTTCACGAAAAAGATTATCCCATAGTTTTTCACGAACGATCTCACCGGCAATCACTTTTTCAGGAACATCCGTCATATATTCAGGATTGAACAGGGGAGGGCTTTCTGGCATACATTCAACGACTGCATTCAACAGGGTATCGATACACTCTCCGCGAAGTGCGGAAACAGCAAAACTTTTCTGAAAAGGAAAAAGCCTTTTGTACCGGTCCAGGTATTGTGATGTTTGTCCTTCTGGAATAAGGTCTCTCTTATTCAGCACGAGAAAAACGGGAGTGTTTCGAAGTCTTATCTTTTCAAGAACGTTAAATACACACTCTGTGTTCACGTCGGGAGATACCATAAATAGTACAAGATCAGTCCCTTCCAAGGAAGATTCCATTGCACGGGCTATGGCTTCTCCTAAAAGATCGCGTGGTGTATGTATTCCTGGAGTATCCAAAAATACAATTTGGGCATCTTTCCGGTTGAAAATACCCTTAAATACCCGGCGGGTGGTTTGAGGTTTGTCTGTAACTATGGACAACTTTGTTGAAAGTATTGTATTCAAAAGGCTTGATTTCCCGACATTGGGAAGCCCCATCAATGTAACGAAACCAGACCTGAAAGATATTTCATGTTCTCTCGCCTTCATTTCTCTTGTCTATCCCTGTCCAGATTGGATGGGCCCTTTTTGGACTTTTCTGGAGCGGTGAAAGAGTGAGGAAGAAGATGCTGTAGAGAATATACCTGGTAACGGCCATGACAGTTTGCCGCAATCACTTCCACGGCCGGGGAAAATTCGTACAACACTTGACGGCAGGCTCCGCACGGAAAACATAAAGCCTGATAGGAGCCTGCTACGGCTATTCTTCGAAATTTTTTAATATTTTCCGAAACCGCTTTGAAAACTGCGACCCGCTCCGCACAAACCGTGAGACCGGAAGAAGCATTTTCCACATTACACCCTGTATACACTTTCTTTTCTGTTTCAATTGCCGCTCCTACGCGAAAACCGGAGTACGGAGCATATGCTTTTCTCCCCGCCCGTAAGGCCTTGTCAACCAATTTCTGTCGTGCTTCTTCGGCAAGAAACAACACAAGCAGCCTTTCCTGGCGAGCTTCCATATCACACCGTGATTGTGCATCATGATCCGAATACCCAAAAAGATGTAAAAAACCGTGAATGAGAACTGTGAGGATTTCTTTTTTTTCATCTTCTCCGTGGTCCCGCGCTTGACGAAGAACTTCCGGCAGACACATCACGATCTCCCCCCACGTACCGCCAGGTCCTTCCTCTCCATAAGGGAAGGCGACCACGTCTGTAAGCACTGATTGACCAAAATACCGTTCTTTCAGCCGCCGGATATCTTCATCTTCCACCGCAGTGATTTCCAAGCGTCCTGCCATTTTTTTCCCTTCATCATGGGAAACCAGAGCCCAAAGCTTTTCAATTTTCGATTTGCTCAGAAATGGTATTCTTGTGCGGTTGTATACTTTGATTCCACCTTGTTTCATATTTCAGTTTTCCCCATCAGGATAGGAAATACGGGCATGAAGCATCCCACTCAATAGAATTACGAAAGTCCGGGTTATCACGTGCAAGTCACGCAAGGTCAACCTCGATTCATCCAACTGTCCATCTTTTAAATACGTTTGTAATATATTATTCACAATTGTTTCTATTCTGCTCGGTGTAGGCCGTGACATGCCCCGCACAGCGGCCTCTACGCTGTCTGCCAAAAACACCAGAACTTCTTCAGGAGTCTGTGGCTGGGGGCCGGAGTAGCGAAATTCTTCTTCACGCACAGGGTCACGTCTTTCCCGAAGCGCTTTATCGTAAAAAAAGCGAATAATATTGGTACCATGATGGCTGCGGATAATATCTTGAACTTCCACGGGAAGCCCGTATTCCCGGCTCATCTCAACTCCTTCCTTAACATGGTTTTGAATGATCAGAGCACTGAGGTTGGGAGAAAGGCGGTTATGAATGTTCTTTGTGCCCAACTGGTTCTCAATAAAGAAAAAAGGACGTCTGATTTTCCCTATGTCATGGTAATATGCTCCCGCTCTTGCCAACAATGGATTCGCACCTATTTCCTCAGCAGCGGCTTCCGCCAGGCTTGCTACCACAAGTGAATGATTGTAGGTACCGGGAGCTTCCATCATCAATCTCTTCAACAAGGGATGGGTGGGATTGACCAATTCCAATAACCTGAAATCAGTGGAAAGTCGAAAAGTGCTTTCAAAAAAGGAAATTCCTCCCAATGCCAGTATAGATGCTCCTATTCCGCCTCCAATGCCATACATTGCACTGGAGAAAATCACAAAAGAAGGACTTGATTCTATAAAACCAAAAATAAAAGCCAATAAAGCGTTACACATGGCCAGTAGAAAACCCGTCTGAATCATTTCCTGTCTCTTTACCACATGTCCCAGAAAAAATATTGGCAATAAAAGATTCAAATAGAGATAAATGCCCAGCATAAAATCGACTCTTTCCCCCCATAACAAAAGGGGAAGAAGAACAAGACACTCACCCAGCGCTACAGTTCTGCCTGTAAAGGCGAATAACACTAAAGGTATAGCCGGTAATAAAATAAAATACCATGATAGTCTGAGGGCAAAAGATGTCAAAAGGAGGATCCCTATTACGGTTAAAATACGTATAGCCAGAAGTGAATGCTTCTCCAGTGCCTGGGGAACGAACTTTCGAAGAAACAACCAATCAAAAACCATGGTAAAAAAAACAATAACTGCAAGAACTCCAAGATGGACATATTCCTGCCCTTCTCCGCTCAAGCCCAAAGCTCTTAAAACTTCCATGTGCTCTTCAGTTACGATATCACCCCTTCTCACGATAGTCTGGCCTCGTTGTATCAGTCGTCTGACAGGGCGGACCTCCGCAAGTACACGTTCGCGTTCAGCTTCTGTAAGGACAGGGTCAATAACCGCATTCGGCCGGAAAAAGGTTTGAAAAAGTGTAACCACCAACTCCTTCCCCTCGGGTTCCAACCCAATATTATCCAGCCTTACTGCAATTTCAGCGCTCAGTTCCTCAATTTCCTCTTCACGAACCGGCCGTTCTAAAAAAATATCTATTTGGCTTCGTAAAGAACCCTTTATCCTCTGGTAAGTGGTTTCATCTTTCGTCACAAGCTGCATTACTCTTCCCTCAGGCAATCCCCACTCGTTCTGAAACTGTTCCATCACAACAGGGGAAGGAGAAGAGTCCGTGCCTTCCCGAATAGCATTAAGCTCTGAAAAAAATACTTCAAGTTCCTGACGAACCTCGAATTCAACCTGTGGATCGACTCCATAAACAAGGGGAACAGTTGCGGCCACGCGTTGCCTGAGTTCTTCGGTACGCCGCTCATCTACAATTTCTGTGGTTTGTGGAGCGACAATGTCACGGGGTGCAACTTCTCCCTGGCGCACCTCGACTTCTCCAACAACATATGGCAGCCAAAAAACCAGAAATAACAATGTACCATAAATGAAAAAATTGAGCGTGCGGAAGGATACTACATCTTTCCATGATAAGCGGTAGTTGAAGAAACGGTTGCGCCTGTCAGGGCGATGAAGTCTGGTCTTTTTCGAATTGCTCATACGCGAGGATAATTTTCTGGACAAGAGGATGTCTTACCACGTCTTTCTCAGTAAGGTAAATAAAGCGGATCCCCTCTATATCTCTGAGGATTCCCTGTATAGCAACCAAACCAGAATTCCTCCCCGTAGGAAGGTCGATCTGGGTTATGTCACCTGTTACAACGACCTTGGAACCAAAACCCATACGAGTGAGAAACATCTTGATTTGTTCGGGAGTGGTGTTCTGGGCTTCGTCCAAAACAATGAAAGACTCATTAAGGGTCCTCCCCCGCATGTAGGCAAGAGGCGCAACCTCAATAACACCCCTTTCACTGTAGCGGTGAAATCTCTCTGGTGAGAGCATTTCGAAAAGAGCGTCATAGAGTGGTCGCAAATATGGCTCTATCTTTTCCTTAAGGTCTCCGGGCAAATATCCCAAGCTCTCGCCCGCTTCCACTGCTGGTCGCACAAGCACGATACGGTTCACTTCTTTTTTTTGGAGAGCAGAACAGGCCATGGCCATGGCCAGGTATGTTTTACCAGTCCCTGCAGGTCCGATACAAAAGGTTATGTCCGCTTCCGTTACGGCACGCAAGTATTCCCTTTGCCCGGCTGTCTTGGCCCGTATTTGTTTATTATATTCGGTGACTAAAATAGTATTTCCGTGTGCCTGGTTCCACCATGCCTGTTGGTTTTCTTTATAATTAGCAGCCATTTTTCGCACATCAATTGCTTGCAAGGATTGCTCTCGCTCCAGAACAGGGATCATTTCCTCAATAAAACGTTTTGCTAAAATTACTTCCGCCTCCGACCCTTTTCCGCTGAGAACCAACGAACCCTCAGAAAGATCAAGCCTTACGCTATAAACATCTTCAATAGCCTTGATATTGCTATCGAGATTACCGAAAAGCTTTCGAATTTTTTCCGGATCACCGAATTGAAAGCGATACTCATTCTTCCCTGTCTGGATACAAGCAAACAAGCTGAATTATCCCCTCCCTTTCTTATATGATATCCCCAAGTACAATGGTGTCTGTGTTTTTTTCTGGAAAACCCGTTTCATGTCAGGGAGAATTCCTCTCATTTCCTCTTCTTGCGACGGGCAGCCTGGGCTGCTTTTTTGCGCCTTTTTTCACTGGGCTTTTCATAATGCTCGCGTCGCCTTATCTCGGAAATGATGCCATTACGCTGGCACTTTCTCTTGAATCTTCTCAGGGCTTCATCAATATTCTCTCCCTGGCTGACTTTAATCTCTGTCACTCGAATTCCTCCTTTGTTTGAACAAGGGTAGAAACATTATAGGAAATTCACCAGAGGGTGTCAATGAAGGTCAGCATCACATATTTCTTAGATAACAAGAAAAAATCACTCTCAGGGGAGAGATACAAGATTTAAATATTTCTCCCTTTTCCAGAATCCGAGAGTTTTACCAGGTCACTGGGAAACGGGTTGAAATAGGTTTGCGTGGATAAATACGGCTGTTGAAAACGGACTATCCATGATTGGATCAAAGAGATCCCCACACTGAGAGATATCTTTTCTTGCCGGTAATCTTCAAGAACTTCTAAAAAAAATGCTTTTTCCCTCTTTTCCAACCTATCGGAAAAATACCCCAATGCATGCATCAACACATTTATATGCGCTGTAAGCCGTGGAAGTCGATCTAACGCTTGACGGAACCCAGCAACATACAGGGGGAAAATTTCCTCAAGGGAACGTTTTTCCCTGTTTGAGACAATTTTTCCCAGGGAGCGAAGCTCTTTTTGATTATATGCCATAAGCATAAGCTTATGCCGGGAATGAAAATCTACCAGGTCTCTCATTTTCCCCTGTTCCACGGCCTCGCGTAGTCGTGCCAGCGCAAACAAGCGAGTCAAAAAGTGTTCCCGCAGTTTCATGTTTCGCAGTCTGCCTTCTTCCTCTACGGGAAGATGGGAATTCATATGCAACACTTCACGCGCGAAGATTCCCCTGGTAAGTCCGGTGGTACCATGTCCATTTTGATTCTGATAGCATCTGACACCTTTGGTTCCGCAAGACGGCGAACGTTCCTTGAACAAGAATCCATCAATGATAGGGAGAGAACGAGCAAAATCTTTTGCGAAATTTTCCATCTTCTCCGTATAATCCATACCAGTTGCGGGTTGCATTAAACGGGGCCGCTCGCGATCTCCTACCAATCTTATTGGATCACGGGGAACACCGAGACCCAGTTCGCATTCAGGACACACCGGCAAGCATCTCACGTATGGTTTCAAGCGTTCAACTTCGGTATCTTCAACAATCAAACCATTGTAGCGACAATGCGCAAAACCCAGGCACTTGCTAAAGACAACCACCGGTACTGGAAAGTCATTCACCGGTCTTCCTCCTTTCCGCTCCAATGATCGATATAGGCTTCTACATCAAATTTTCTTCGGCAACCCCCGTAACTCATATACCGGATTTGACCGAAAACCGGTCTCTCCTTCCAGGGTCGGTCATGAACGCCGCCGATGCACCAGGCGACACCTGTATACCCATTCGGGTCACGTCCGTCAACCTGGTAACGGTCATTGAATTCAAGTGCGTATCCCATGGCTTCTTCCGGTGATGCTGTCCACTCGAGGATTTTCTTCGCCCAGTACATCCTCAGGTATCCATGCATTGAACCGGAGACAACCATTTCACGCTGGGCCGCATTCCACAATGCATCATGGGTCATACCATATTCAAGCTCCTGTTTATCGTATAGATATGGACGAGAGTCGTAGAGATGTTTGTCAAGCGTCTTCCGAGCCCAGTTGGGAAAACCGTCCACCATATCATAAGATGGTTCATACCAGCAGTAATTCTCGGATAGCTCACGTCTCACCAGCACTTGTTCGCGAAAAGCATTTTCGGACGGCATGTCAATCCTTATTTGATCGAGTTCAAGCAGTATTCGCTGTGCAGAGATATGACCAAAATGAATATAAGGGGATAAACCTGAACTCATCCCACTCAGGGGATTATTGCGTTCCCTGTCATAGCTTGCCAATCTTTCTTCCAAAAATTTCTCTAAAACACTCATTGCTTCATCTTCACCTGGTATGAGAGGAACAGGATCAACGGGCAAGAGATGTTTTTGAAAGTTTGTTATCGTATTCCAATCCTGCTCGGGAACACGACCCGGCCAAGGCATAGGATTCTCCAAACCGGGGGGATAATCGGAGAAAAATGTGTCCAGCTTTCGAAGCAATCGCGGCCGAAAGGTGCGCGCTGCATATTCCTTATGATCTGAAGCCAACCAACAAGGTACAACATTATGGGCATCAACCTGGAAAAAAGGCACCTGAATTTTCTCAGCAACACCTCTCAGCCACTCTCTCTTCCACTTCAGGGGATCAAAATCGCATATCAGGCAACCCGCTTCGACCTCTTTGACAAATTCCGGTATTCTTTCGACAGGGTTTCCTATGAGAAGAATGAAAGGGATATGACGTTCATTAAGATTCTTTGCCAGAACCTGTAAGCCACCAAGCATAAAAACAAAGGAACGAAGTGTGAGTTGGGGATAATCCGTGGAAAAACAAAACACTGCCACCGAAGGTACATTATTTTTATGAGCTTTGTGGAGCGCGAACTCCAGTGCCCAATTATCCTTCGCTCGCTGATCCCTGCTCATCCAGTATACGACTGGCCCCCTCAATTCCCTCCCCTCCCGTACCACCCTTGCTCTCCTGGGATCCACGGGTTCACTGTCATAAGCCAGCTTTCTTTTGCTTCTTCGCGTTGTCATGTCGATAAAAGAAAAACCCCCGGCCGCATTTCGAAAACAGCCGGGGGGGGAGTAATCTGCCTTAATCCCGCATCCTGAGATCTACCAATTCATAATAGAGCCCCTGCTGGCCCTCCTCCAAAATCTCGGGATCCTTGATTTCCACAACAAAGGGGATAAAATCATCCTCGGTTAAAAGCATTTTTACTACCAGCTCATGATCGATTAAAACCTCCATCCAATAGGCTTTCATTCCGAAACGAGTTTCAGAATCGGTAACCCGGTATGTCATGGTTTCCCCATCTTGGGTGGTCTCCCACTGAAATCCTTCCGAGATTTGCCCCCCCGTCATCATCAAGGGGAAAAGCATGGCCTGTGATGCAAAGAGAGGACCATAAAAACCAAGCATAACCGGATTCGTGAACATGAGAGTGCCGAACGCGTCCTCAATTTCGTCAATGTTCGGCGTCATGGTTTGGGTAAAGGAAGAATCACCCAGTTTAAAATCGATTTTTATCTCCAGTTTGTCGTCTCCTACGGGGGCAGTATCAATAATCATATGGCCTTCTGAAACCTGCCCGTCTTCCTGGATGCGAAGATAATAACTCTGGTGCTCTGTCCGCTCCAGGTCCAAGCCACCGCATGCTTGAAGTAAAAAAGCCGCTAAAATAATACCAACAATCAATGTTGCCACGTATTTCAATCTCATGTTTACCGCCCCCTGAAAATAGGTTTTAATAATATCATTGTAACATTGGCCTTAAAAAAGTCTAAGGGAAAACTGATTTTTTATCCAAAATAATACGCCAAAGTATTTTAATTTGTGGACTTCTTACTTTTCAATAGCTCAGCTCTGTACTTTTCCGCATCCAGCTGTTTGATGTTTCTCCTTTCTTCAGATGTGAGAACACGAGGCCCGCCAAACATCTTGGAAACCACAAGAATACGGGCGGATTCTTCGATGATTTCCATGCGCATGAATGCTTCCTTGAGAGAATTTCCCACGGTCAAGGCTCCATGGGCGACCATTAACACGCCATCAACCCTTTGTAATGCAGACGCAACGCTATCGGCAAGTTCGTTGGTACATGGTGTCAAAAAATCAACTTTTGCCAATTCTCCGACATACGCTACAAACTCCGGAAACATTGGCTCTATCATTCCTCCGCCGCTGATTACTCCAACTGTGGTTGGAGGATGTGCATGCACTACTGCTTCAATGTCCGGCCTTTGTTTATAACAATACCAGTGCATCGCAACTTCTGATGAGGGTCGGCCACAACCAATGGTTTGGCCATCATCACAAGACACAGTAACCAAATCTTCAGGCCTCATTTCATCGAATCCAATCCCGCTTGGTGAAATCAAAAAGGTATTATCATGTTTAGCGCTGATATTTCCACCCGCTCCTACCACAAGGTTGTTCATTAATAATTTCTTTCCGTATTCAACAAGTTCGTGGCGCAACCTTTCTTCTTCATGCATTGCATTTCTCCTCTCTTTTGCCTCCTATTACCTTATAGTATATAATATTTTTTAACTAACCGGTTAACCAGGAGAATAAAAATGAAGACAACGAAATTCAAAAAAGAGAAGCCAAAAAATATACCTACAGATATGAAAATCCTTGATGCGGCTGAAAAGGTTTTTGCAAAAA
>SKXZ01000058.1 GCA_007128145.1 Candidatus Nitricultor lacus
ACGGTGGGGTCAGTTTCCTGGTTAAGAAAACGAATTACCCGAAACTCTTCTGCTCCTGCGGAAAAAGAAAGCACCAACGACAACATGGCGAAAACGACGATAAGCACGTTTATTTTTTTCATGACTGCCTCCTGTATGGTTATATTTATTTTTTCAGAGTTCTGCTCTCTATTTCCATGTGTAACTTCTAATCAACTTACCCCCTTTCACTCTGCAAGGAAATATGTACCGATCGCAGATCAAGTATTTATGCAATGAATCATATCATGTAACGTTTCATCAAACAAGGAGTTATTTTCATGAAATTATATGAAAGAGGCATTTTCTCATCGAATGACTTCCGGATTTACGCATGAATCGCGGGAAGGAAAACCTGTACAGTATTCCGATATCAGGCGCGCTACCTCATGTGCGCCCGTTTGTGCGGTAGCTTGCGCGGCTCCGGCTATGTGAGGGGTGAGAACGACATTGGGCAGTTCAGCAAGAGGGTGGACACCGCTCCATGGTTCGTCTTCAAGCGTATCCAGCGCCGCTCCTGCGATTCTCCCTTCTTCCAGTGCATGAGCGAGGGCTTTCTCGTCCACCAGTCCTCCCCGGGCTGTATTTATCAAAAGAGCTTCTTTTTTCATGCAGGCGATTTCCTTTTTCCCGATCATCCCTCGAGTAGACGGAGTAAGACGTACATGCAGAGAAACAATGTCGCACCCGCTCAGCAATTCCTGGAGAGTGCGTTTTTTTACTCCATGTTTTCGCATTTCCTGTTCTTCGACCGCGGGGTCGCACGCCCATATTTCACACCGAAATGCACGGAGAAGCTCTACCAGGGCTCTGGCGACCTTGCCGAATCCAACCAGGCCAACCCGCTCTTGGGATAAAATGAGGGGAGAGTTCTGAAAATGGAAATAATCACATTGATTCCACCTGCCCTTGCGATGTGTGCTTTGTTCGTACGCGATCCCCCTTCGGGCCGCTATCATGAGACCAAGGGTAAATTCAGCAACCGCGGGTCCGGAGCGGTGAGCCACGCAAAAAAGCGGTATGCGGCGCTTCGTGCATTCCGCCACATCAACATTAACCGGACCGCTCCGCAGGCATCCCACTACACGCAAATTGTGCGCATGTTCAAGAAGCCGCGCATCAACCGCCCCCATCTGGGTAACCAGGATTTCGCATTCAGCCACCAAAGACAATGTTTCCTCCGGATAGGGAATATATTCACAAATACATTCGGTGCGCTGAAAATCGGCATCCGGCCAGGCGACCTCAAGGTAACGCCTCTTAACGCTGCTCCAGAAAGAGAGTCCTTCCACCGCCTCTTCGAAAATGCGGGGAAGAAAAAAACGGTCGCTGATGATCAATGCTTTGAACTTGTTCATTTTACACCTTCCCTCTATTCATATCTTTTGTGGAGAATTTGACTTTTTTCCCTCCCTTTAGAGTACAATGGAATAATAACACGGTTGTTGATAAATCAGCAGGAAGGAGCAGCTGCATGCGTTTGGGCTTCATTCTCGTAATCGCCGGGATCATGATCCTTGTGCTCTTTTTTCTTTCCCTCTCATCCACCCAGGTGAAAGAAATACATATCCAGGGAATAGAGGAGGTTACACAAGAACACTTTATCCTTCAAGGTGCAGCACTGGTTGCCAATCCCGGTCCATTTCCAGTGCCGGTCTCACGCATCGAAGCCGAATTCTACCTGGCAGACGGCACCACACTTTCGCGTTTCCAGGCAGAAGGTGAATGGCTCTGGCCCCGTTCTGAGCTTTCGTTCCCCTTGAAGCTCGCTACCGAATGGAGCGCCCTTGCACGTGCGGTGGGAGATTTGATCACCACCCAAAATCTTCCAGTGAAGCTTTCAGGAAATGTTTTTCTTTCCCGGCCGCCTTTTGGAGAGGTCTCTGTTCCTTTCGAGAAAGATTTTGACCTGGCTGTCCTTTTGAGCGATGCTGTTCGGAAAAAGGGCGAAGAGTTACTGGATTCAGCCGAGCGCCGGGTCAGAGAATGGTTGGATAGATTTTCGAATGGAGTTGAATAATTGACAATTTCTACCTGTACACGGCCATACCCACCACTCCGGCCAGTAAAATGAGAAGCACGGGGTCGATTTTTTTCCTCACAACCAGAAAGAAGCTCACACCTGCAATCACTGCGGCGAACCAATCACCGATAGCCGCCCGGGTTAGGGAAACTGCTGCCACTGCTATCAGTGCCACCGCCGCCGGCCGTAACCCCCTCAGGAAAGAAGCAACCAGGGAATGGGAACGGAAACGATCGAGGATCCCGAAGGCGACCACGACCAGAACAAGAGAGGGAAGGCAAAAGGCCACGGTTGCCGCAACTGATCCGGCAACTCCCGCTGCCCGAAATCCGGCAAAGGTCGCCGCGTTGATTCCTATAGGGCCGGGGGACATCTCGGAAAGTGCCACCAGCTCCACGAAATCCCTGGAGGTAAGCCAGCCATGGCGAGTTACTACCTCCCTCTCGATGAGGGGGAGGGCCGCCATGCCTCCTCCGAAGGCGAAAAAACCCACGCGCAGGAAAGCCGAAAAAAGTTCCCAGACAATCATGGACGGCGCAGGAGCCCCCACACTCCGCCTCCGATAACAACCCATAACGGATGAAGAGAGAAAACAAGTACTGCACCGGCTAACAACACTGCCATAACCACCTCGCTATGAGTATCAAGCCCCCTCCATCCCATATCGAGAACGGCTGAAGCTATAAGAGCAGCCACCGCCGGAGTCGCCCCACGCATAAAGCTCTGTAACAAGGGTATATGCCGAAATTCACCGAACACGGCTGCCACCGCCAGGATAATGAAGAAAGAGGGCATAACCGCTCCCGCTATACATACCAGTGCTCCCGGAACCCCTCGCACTTTGTTTCCAACGAAACAGGCTGTGTTCACGGCCAGCACACCGGGAAGGGCTTGGACCAGGGAAAAGCCATGCATGAATTCCGACTCTTTCAAAAATCTTTCCTTCTCTACCATGGTCCGCCGCACCAGGGGGACCATGGCATACCCTCCACCCCAGGTAGCCGCGCCGATTCTGAAGAAAATGAAAAAAAGTCTCGGTAGTGTAGGGTGGCATCCCGATTTCATCTCTTATCACCTCTTTTCCAATGTCCTTTATTATCCTCCAGCATCGCGGGTTCTTCAAATACGCCCGGGGAATAGGATATAATATTTTCGGAAACTGGATTCAGAAGCCTGTATTCAGCAGGCAGAATATACGAAGCAGGAGGGAAGATGAAAAAGGGCTTTTTCATTAATGCAAGGAAGCGAGCGAAATGCCGGTGGTAAAGTTTCTCACGTTGAAAAAATCCTCCAATGTTCGCCTGCGCAGGAAGCGATCTCTTTTTATCGCTCTTGCTCACCCCGTCCGTTCCCCGGAAGAAGCTCGTTCTCTGGTAGCTGAGGCTCAACGGTCCTATCCTGATGCCGACCACCACCCTTATGCCTACCGTTTCGGAGAAGAAGAGTTTTCTTCAGATGCGGGCGAACCTTCGGGAACCGCCGGCAGACCGGTACTCGGAGCTATCAAGAAAAAAGGTCTCAACCAGGTGGTGGTCATTGTTGTCCGCTACTTTGGAGGAAAAAAGCTGGGGGTGAGGGGCCTCATAGACGCCTACCGCGAAAGCGCGGAACTTGCCCTCGAGCGAGCCGGCTCCGTCCTTGTCAGTCCGCGAATATACTTTTCAGTGGTAACCGACGGACCATCGTTCAACCTTGCGGTCAACCGGCTGAAGACGTTGGCCGGAAAAGAGGGGTCTGTAGAGCTCGAGCCCAAACGCTTCAAGGTGCTCCTGGCTTTGCCCGCGCACAAACGGCAAGATGCTCTTGAGGCCTTGGAAACAGAAAGGGAAACCGGATCAATCTTAAAATACGAGGAATATACATCGCCGGGAAAAACCTTCCGCTGAATCATTCACTGACTAAAGTACCTGAATATTGAATATACGCAGGCTGTGAGCAAAAAAGGCACTTCATGGATTGCCACGCCTCGTATGTTGACTCGGCTTGCAATGACATGAAAAACAGTGAGACGTAAGAGGTGAGACGAGGAGCGACCACAGCCACGAATGCGCTGTGAGCTGTAAGAAGAAGTGAGTCTTGTACTTATACTCCTCACTCCTCACCCCTTACTCCTCACGGAAATTAAAGGGGGAGGTATGCATATGCGCTGTGTTCACCTGGGCAATACAGGATTGCAGGTATCGGCATTGAGCCTGGGAACTATGACCTTCGGACGAGAGTCTTCCGAGGAGGAGTCCCGCCGCATGTTCAACCGGTACCTGGAAGCGGGAGGAAACTTCATCGATACCGCCAACGTGTATTCAAACGGTGTTTCTGAGGAGATACTGGGACGGCTGCTCGAAGATCATCGAGAAAAGGTAGTCCTCGCTACCAAGGCATTCTTCCGCATGGAAGAGGGGCCATACGGAGCCGGAGCTTCCCGCAAGGCCCTCATGCGAGCCGTTGAAGAAAGCCTTCGCCGCCTTCGTACCGGGTATATTGATCTTTACCAGATACACTGTTGGGATCTCTCCACTCCGATTGACGAAACCATGGATACACTGAGACGGCTTATCGAGCAGGGTAAAGTGCGCTACGCAGGTTGTTCCAATTTCACCGGCTGGCAGATCGTCCAGTCACAACGAGCCGCGGCGTTCTCCGGCTGGGAGGGCCTTGTGTCCGCCCAAATGCAGTACAGCTTGATAGAGCGGGGAGTGGAGTATGAAGTACTGCCGGCCTGCCTCGATGAAGGCTTGAGCCTTTTGGCCTGGGGGCCCCTGGGTGGCGGATTTCTTACCGGAAAATACCGCTCCGGGGAACAGCCCGCAGAAGGACGTATCGCACGAGCCACCGAAGACCAGGAAGAGGCATGGAGCAAGCGTGCCACAAAACGCAACTTTGCCGTACTGAGTGCCATGGAGAAAGTGGCGAAGAAAAGGGGGTGTTCAATCTCACAAGTTGCCATTAACTGGTTGCTGTGCCAGGAAGGAGTGATTCCCATCGTAGGGGCTCGTACCCTCGAACAGCTTGAGGACAACCTTGGGGCAGAGGGCTGGGTTTTGACTGATGATGAGTTTGAGCGCCTTTCCCGGGCAGGTTCAATGGAAAATCTCTATCCCTACCGTTTCATCGAATGGGCAAACAATCGGGTGTGGGGAAAGTAGCATCTACGCATCCACGCGTTCATGCATCCTCCGATCCAAAACGCACCCTTGCCATAAAACCACCCTCAGGAAGGTTACGGAAGGTGAGCTCAAGATCAAGAATGCGAGCCAAATCCAGGGCCAGGGGGACACCCAAGCCCCAGGCTGGGCGGTTCGCTTTTCCTTCCCTGGGAAAACGTTCTTTCCAACGGGAGAGTTCTTCTGGAGAGACTCCCTGTCCCTGGTCGCGTACTTCAATAGAGCCTTCGCCGGAACGCACCTCGACCGGGCCATCGGTATGCTTGAGGGCATTCTCCATGAGCACATCGAGTAAAATGCGCAGGTGGACAGCAGAGCTCATCCATTTTGCACCCTCTCTTGCCGTACATGTTATTTTCCGGCCCGGGAAACGCCCCCCGAAGCGCCGGCAGAGTTCATTGAGAAACTGGTCGGCGTCAATCTCGCTTTTGACGATGTGTTCCTCTCCGCGCGCCACAGCGAGCAACCCCTCAATGAGTTCCCGCATTTCTTTGCCCGCTTTTTCTATGGCCTCTATGGATTCAGTAGTGATCTCAGGATCTCTGCCACCCCATCTACGCAGAAGTTCCGCGTATCCCATTATCGCGCTGAGGGGAGTACGCAGCTGGTGTGATACGTTCTCGGCAAAATGTTTTTTCAGTGCATAGGCCTCCTCAAGGCCCTCGAGCATCCGGTTAAGAGATTCCTTGAGGTCTGAAACTTCATCTCCCTTCTCCGTAACGGCGAAACGATCACCCAGCTCTTCCGTTCCAAGCTTGCAGAGCCGCTTGTTTATAGCCCGCAACGGTCGAAGCTGGTGTTCGGCCAGGAGAAAGCTCAACGTGAACGCTACGGCTGCGGCAAGCGGAACCGCCCATAAAAACAACCGCCCTATACCCGAAAGCGATACCATGGATGGAGTGATGTTTTTCCCTACCAGAAGCTCCCCTTCCTCGGCCACGGGAAAAGCGATAAAGAGAAAGTGTTCGCCTTCCTCAAATACCAGTCCCTCCTTCCAGTTACCGGCAGAAAGACCCCATGGATCTTGAAACACCGCAAGCTCACCCCCTTGCTGGATGCCAGCCAAAAAATCCGGAGGAATCGGCCGGCCGCGCACCATGCGGTGCTCCATTCGTCCGCGTGGCTCTCTCAAGCGGCTGAGAATGTCATCGCGTTCGGCACGAAGAATGAGGCTGCGGGATGCAGTATAGAAAACCACCGCACCGGAGGCAAGAAGAAAAAAAACGACCAGGAAAGCAGTGAGTGTCAAGCGGAGAGATATTTTCATGGTTCTTCCTCAAAAGCATACCCTACCCCGCGCACGGTTCGAATGGCCGCAGCACCTTCACCCAGCTTGCGGCGCAGGGAGCTTACGTTGACATCCACTATAGCGGAGGTACCAAAGAAGTTCGGCCCCCACACCCCTTCCAGTATTTGATCCCTGCTGAACACACGACCCCGTCGTCGGGCCAGGAAAACCAGAAGGTCAAACTCCGTACGGGAGGGGTGTACTTCTTGTTTTTCCCAAAACACCCGCCGCGAAGCAGGCCGAATTTCGAGCTCCCGCCAGGTAAGAACCTCTTCATCAATCGTTCGAGTACGCCTCAAGAGCGCCTCCACCCGGGCCAGGAGTTCCTCCATGGCGAAAGGTTTCACCAGGTAGTCATCGGCGCCGCTTTTGAGCCCTCGCACCCGGTCTGCGACTTCTCCCCGGGCGGTTAGCATCAGGATAACGGCCCGGGGAGACACGTGTCGCATTTCTTTGGCAACCTGCCACCCCGATATATCAGGAAGCATCACATCAAGCACCACGAGATCCGGCTCATCCCGGCGAAAAATATCTATACCCTCCTCACCGGTTCCCGCACATTGCACTCGATATCCTGCATGGGAAAATTCGAGTTCAAGGAGTCGGCGTATAGGGGGGTCGTCCTCGACAACCAGAATATATGGTTTTTCCATGTCAATATTATTCCTCTTCGCGCTCGTTTTGCTCCACCCCGCCATTATTAGACAATCCGGTGGAAAACACCACCTGTGGTGATAATATCTCCTACCGCTTCAACGGTAGGATTGTTTCCACAAGGATCGAGCTTTCCATGCCAGGGCGCCGGCAAGAAGGGCTTTGACGATGTCGGGAGCGATAAACGGTAAAAAACCCGTCCGCACAACTCCCCCCAGTCCGATTTCCATGCCCATAATCAGGTTGAGCACAAACCATAGGTACAAAAGCCCGGGACCATAGGGAACCGCAACTCCAACGATCGCAAGCACGGCTACCTTGAGGAAAGTTGGTGGGTGCATGGCCTCCCGTGAGCGCGCAACGAGCGGGGCGGCCAGAAGAAAACCGAGCAGAAAACCGAATGTGGGCTGGAGGATATACATTACCCCCCCGAAGGGAGGGGCGGCAAAAACAGGTACGCCCACCAGGCCCAACCCCAGGTATACCGATACACCCATAAAGGCTTCCAGGGGACGCAGGGTGAGCCCTCCCAGAATAACTGCAAAAGGCACCAGGCTGAAAGGAACCACTCCGGAGGCAAAACGGAACAAAGTCGCCGCAGCCGAAAGGAGGGCGGCAAAAAGAGCGGCACGCACTAAAACCAAGGGAGAAATCCACACCTGATTATTTCCTCACACCTTAAATTTCCCCACGTCCTTCTGCAGAACCTGGACTTTATGAGATATATTCTCGATCGTTTTGCGCATATCCTGCAGGGCGGCGCTCTGCTCTTCGGAGCCGGCGGCAACTTCCTCCGTGCTGGCGGCGTTCTGCTCGGAGATAGAGGCCACCCCGGCCAATTTCTCCGACACTTCTTCTGACATGGTGTCCGCTTCCTCGACCGAAGCGTGGGAAGAGCGTGAAATTTCCACCATGCTCTTCAGGGCATCGCCTACCTGTCGGGAGGCTTCTTTAATGGTCTGGAAGGATCCTGATATTCGTTCCATTTCTTCACCCATCCGGTCACTCAGGGCGGTGATGGTTTCGAAGGCCTGCCCTGCCTCCTCTACCGCTTCAACCCCCCGGTTTACACGAGTGGTGCTCTCTTTCATGGAGGAAACCGCCAGTGACGATTCTTTCTGGATATCTTCTATGAGACCGGAGATACGCCGGGCAGCCTGGGCGGATTCTTCTGCGAGTTTGCGTACTTCCTGGGCCACCACCGCAAACCCGCGTCCCGCATCTCCGGCCCGGGCTGCTTCAATAGCGGCGTTGAGAGCGAGGAGATTGGTCTCATCGGCGATACCGGTGATAAGGTCGGTGATTTTGCCGATCTCCCGGGAACCCTCGCCTAGCCGGTCTATGATGCTTGAGACGTTGACCACGCTCTCCTGGATACTCCGCATGGCCTCAGACACCCCGCCAAGGGTTTCCTGTCCCTTTCTCGTACTTTCGGCCGATTTTTCCGTGCGTCGATATGTTTCGTTGACGCTCTCGGCCGTCTCAACGATGCTTCCGGTAATCTTTTCCACCTGGGCAAAGGCGTAATCTGCCCCTTCCACCTGCTGCGTCAGCTGATCGGAAACCTGCCGCACAGCCTTCACCAGGCTCTCCATTTTATCCGATATCTCTCCCAGATTGTGGCTCTGTTCCTCCGAACCCCGGGATACCTGGGAAACGGTTTGGGCAATGTGTTCTCCCGTCTGCGCCACTTCGGCACTCGACGCCTTAAGTTCTTCAACTCCCTCCAGTATGCGGCCGGCCGACTCCGAAACATCACGCATGAACGCACGCAGGGAGCGAGAAGCTGTATTAAGCGACTGGAGAAGCTGGCCCGCCTCATCTTTCCGCGTTCCATCTACTTCCCCGGTAAGGTCACCGGAAGCCAACACCTCGGCGTATGCCACTCCCCGATTGAGGGGGCGGACAAGTGACGCGGACAGCAGAAGGCCCAATACCACTGCCACCACCAAAACAATAATGGTAGTAAGATAGAGCATCCACTGCATATTCTCCCGGGTAGCATGAATAGCGTCCACCCGGGAGCGAAAGTCATCGCTGATGATACGGTTGAATTCATCCAGGGAAGCGGAAAAGGATGCCTGCAGTTCTTGCATGTGCTCAAGGGCTTCGCGTTCCTCCTGGCGAAGCTGCATCAGGCGGTCGTTGATCTTTGCTGCTTCGGACCACATTTCATCGTATGATCCCCAAGTATCACGATAGAGTGCCTCGGCCCGTTCTTCATCATACACCGATAAAAATTCTTCTGCGAAAAATTCCTCCAGTGCCCTGGCTGAAGTATCATGGAGACGCTGGTAAAAGTCCCTGTTTTCGGGGGAGGCGAGAAAGTAATTTTTGCGTGCCAGGCTCATCTGGCTGATTCGTTCCAGCCAGCCATCAAGGCGCAGGGCTTCTATTTCCTCGTTCAACCGGCGGATACTTGCCTGAAGTTTCCGGTAGTTCTGATATCTTGCTAATCCTCTGCTTTCAGCATCCTGGGATCTATCTCTCTCCATCACCCGGAGCAGGTTTCCCCATTCCGCTTCGACCTCTTTCAGTGTTGTGGAAAGAACCTCTCTTGTGCCTTCTGAGAAAAACAATGCTCGTCCCAACACAGCCTCAAGCGAAGACAGGCGACTTTCCGCGTTATTTCGGGCAGCCGGTACATTTCCCGCCGAAACCGCGAACTGCGACATGAGCTCATTCATGGCTCCAAGGGTCTCGCGGTAGCTGTCGATGTCTCCCGCGAGGCTCCTCATAAACCCCTCAATAACCGCTATGGGCCGGTCAAGGGCTAATCCTAATTCAAATAACTCATCTTCAAGGGCAAGTCTCTCACGGTAAAGAGCGTTTACCTGGTCGGCAACAGTTTGGTAGTCACCACGGATAGTTGCCACTTCCGCGATTCGCTCGGCCAGCTCTGATCCCGGCGGTACCGGCTCCACCAGAAAGGGAAACTCTTCCTGTCGCCAGCGCTCGGCATGGCGGCCACTGCGGGAAAAATCGGGAAAAGAAGATCCCTCAAGCAACACACCTTCATACATCTCCACCGCTTCCACCAGCGATGCAAATTCTTCTTCCAATTCCCTCAATGTATCGGGATCTTCCACCGTGAGGAAGCGGGTTATCGCCTGTGCACCCTCGGACGAGAGCTCTTTCAAGCGAAAAGAGGCAAAAAGCCAGGGAAGAGCTTCTTCCATGCGGGAAATGTTGCCTGAAACCCCCATGAAAGCATAGATCCCCACCCCTCCGGCAAGAGCGGCGAGAACCGCCACTACCAGGAAACCGGACACAAGCTTGTTGCGGATCTTCATCTTTCCTGATCTCCTTTCTCTATCCTCCACAAACAAAAATTGTTGTGCTTCATGTACAGCGCTTTCACGTGGTCTCGTGCTATTCTTTAATGCTGTTCTTTAATAAAGAACAGCACGAGACCGCATACCGGGAGATGTAACCATATTTCTCTAAACATCGGCAGAAAGCAGAGAAGCTTCACCCCAATAATATTTTTTGTTCCCCTCCGCTGTTTCCACTACCAGCGCTCCTTCTCCGTCAACCCCAACGAGCCTTCCCTTGACAGAATTGTCCGCCCAGCGCACTTCCACCATGTTCCCGACCCAGGCCAGGCGCGAAAGATACGTTGTTTCCCAGCGAGAAAAGCCGGGTGATTTTTTCCAATCCCGATAGTTGTTCCAAAATACCGCAAGGAAGGAGCGCATCACGCGATAGCGCGCAATGTTCTGCCCCGTATTCAACGATAACGATGTCGCCTTGTCTCGAAGGGCATCCGGAAAATCTTCTTTAGAGAGGTTCACGTTCACGCCTACCCCCAACACCACCCAATCGGTCATTCCCGCCCTTATACTACTCTCAAAGAGAAGCCCGGCCACCTTCTTTTCTTCGAGCAAAAGGTCGTTCGGCCACTTGAGGCGCGGGAATATCCCCAGCTCTTTCTCCAGTGCTTCGGCCAGGGAGTGTGCCGCAAGGAGCGGTAAAGAGCGGCTTTCGGTGGAAGGACTGCAGGGCCGAAGCAAGAGCGAAAAGGTGAGGCTTTTTCCGGGCAGAGAAAACCATCCCCTTTCTTCCCGACCTCTCCCCGCATGCTGGTGTTCCGTCACTACCAGTGTACCCTCTTTTTCTCCTGCGCGGGCGCAATCCTTGGTTAACGTGTTGGTGGAAGCACAAGAAGCGTGATACATGACATTCAACCAGGGAGCGCTGTCTTGTAAAAGTACATCGAGGGTTCCCGGCCATAGAACATCCGGCACCTCCCGCAGGAAATATCCCTTTCGTGAAGAAGTTACGCTCAGACCCTCCCTCCTGACTCTCTGCACTGCTTTCCACGCGGCTTTCCTGGTTACCCCTCGCTCTTGTGCCATCTCCTCTCCCGACAGTGGACGTGGGTACGCTTCTACCAGCATGGGGATCACCCACGGCTCGCCGGAATACTCCCTATATTCCATACGCTTCACCACACATTGTTTATTCTTTCTCTCCCATCACGTCGTGAATTTTCCCGGGTCTTCCTCTTGCTATAGTAGGATTTCTACCGTGAGGAAGCGGGCCACCACCTGGACGCTCCCGGAGAAGAGTTCTTTTCCGCAAAAAGAGGCTAAAACCTGGGAAGGGAGTGCTAAAATTTTTTTTACTTCGTCGACCGGTTTCCGAATTTATTCAGTATAATGAAAAAGGCGGCGCCTCCGACAACAAGTTGAATGTAAAACGTGATAACCCGCCATAATAAAACAAACATACCCAGCCTTTCAGGACCGATAAGTCCGGCAAAAACCGAAGCGATGGATATCTCAACGCCGCCGCTTGCCCCGGGAGAGGGAATAAAGGAAAATACGTAAAAAAGCGGAACCTGTGCTCCCACTACCTGGAGGTAGTTGGGGATTACACCGAGGGCGACAATCACGACAAAAGCCACCGAAAAGAGCATCAGGTATTGACACATGTAACAAGCCATATTCCATGCCAGGTATTGTGGCTTTTCCCGGATAAATATGGTGAACCCTTTCCGGAAATCAACCATGAACTCACCCACCCACTCCCATACTGCCTCTTCGGAAAACTTCACTCTCTTGAAACGCCGCCGCACGAACTTCATCCCCCAACCGATGAGATGGTGCAGGGATTTTGGGCGCAGCAGTAAAAAAAACAACAGTGAGATGAGAACAGAATACACGATGGCAAAAGAGTACAAAAGGTCCAGCAAAAATCCCTGCAGGGCGAAGCCGATGCGGAAAACGAAAATAAGCAAAAAAAGCATGACGAGCAAGCTGAGCTGATAGAGAACGCCGGTAATAACCATGAGGCTTCCCGCCTCTCCCCAGCTCAACCCGGAACGGGTGAGCACATACATCTGGGCGGGGCTGCCACCGGAGAAAAAGGGTGTGATTGCCGCCATGAAATACCCGGAAAACACCGTACTCATGGCGTCTCTAAAGGTAATTCTCTTTTTCCAGACCCTGGTGCTCAACCACAGCCTGGTTCCGTCAACCAGCCAAGACCCCCCAACAATCGCTATACCCACAGCCAGCCAATACGGATTCAGGGTGGACAGATCCACGCTGACTCCACGCCAGGAAACAGCGAGAAATATCAACACCATGCTGAGTATGCTGATGAATACGGAAAAAAAAAGCTGCCTGATCAGTTTTCCCCGTTCAAACTTTTTTTGCTCGAACATGTCCACCTCTTGAAATAAAGCTACCTCAGCAGCATGATAAGTAATGATACTATGAGGAACGACCCTGCGACTACATAATTCCCGGTTTTCAGCAGGCGGAGCGTCTCCTCGATTCTCTCCGGATCAAGCTCCTTGAGGGCCTCTCCCATGAACGGGCGCTCTTCTCTTTTGCCCCGGTAATAACTTGTTCCTCCCAGGCGTACCCCCAGTGCGCCGGCTACGGCGGCCTCCGGCCAGCCGGCGTTCGGGCTGGGATGATTGCGCGCGTCCCTTCTGGCATAATATATAGCCGAACGCCAGAATCCACCGCACAGCAGCGCGGCTACGGCAATAAAGAAAGCGCTCAGCCGTGCCGGTATGAAGTTAATCACATCATCGAAGCGGGCTGAGGCAAAACCGAAAAAGAAATAGCGAAAATCCCTGTGTCCCAGCATGGAATCCAATGTGTTCGCTGTTTTGTACACCAGCCCCCCCAAGCCTCCGAATACGGCCATATACATAAAAGGCGCGACAAATCCGTCACTGAAATTTTCCGCCAGCGACTCCACGCATCCCCTTACCACCTCCCATTCAGAGAGATGTTTCGTGTCCCTTCCCACCATGCGGGACAGGCGACGCCGCGCGCCGGCCAGGTCCCCCCAGCGCAATGCCTGCAATACTCCTGTCCCACGCTGACAAAGGTTCCGAAAAGCCAGAAAACTGAAAATAAGGTATATCTCTACCACCCAGAAAAGCGGGAGATACAGTGAACGGAAAAAACGTGCCAGGAAATAATAGCCTGTTCCCAGCCCGCCAACAAGCAATGCGAGCACCACGAACCCCATAATGAATTCACGCTTGAAGCTTCTTTCGGTGGGAAAAAAAACCTTTTCGGCTCCGTTTACCAGCTTTCCAATCCATGCAATGGGGTGGAAACGGTCATCCGGGTCACCCAGCAGCAAATCCAGAAGGTACCCGGCCGCAAGCCTGATCACCGGCATCCTCACTCCACCTCGACATTCCAGAGCGCAATCACCTGTGGGAAAATATGATCGTCCCGCACATGGAGAATCGCTGCAGGGTCAATAAGCCAGCGAAAGCTGTTCTCGAAAGAAATGCCGGTAATGTGCACCAATGCACACCGCATAACCCCCGCGTGTGCCACCGCAAGGTAGTCCCCTTCTTCCAGGGAAGCCAGGTATTTCCAGAAGCCCGTAACTCTTTTCAGAACTTGGCTGAAACTCTCCCCCCCGGGGGGAGTAAACGAGAGCGGGCTTTTTTTCCACTCGTTGATGCTGTCTTTTTCTTCTCCTTCGAGCCTCTCCCAGCTCTTTCCCTCCCATGCGCCGAAGGAGCGCTCCTTCAGTTCCGGAACCACCTCGAGCTTCTCCCTGTCCGGAAAAAGAAGGCTTGCTGTCTCAAGCGCTCTTGCCATGGGGCTCGTAAATATACGCCTGAATTTCCTTTTTGCCAGTTGTGGTGCCGCTTTTTTCACCCGGATTTTTCCCCGTTCTGAGAGGGGAACATCACTCCAGCCCGCGAAATATCCTTTTTCTGTGGCCTCGGTGTCTCCATGCCGCATCAGGTATATGTTTTTCATCCGCGATCTCCTTCTTACAGCCTCCAGAGAATGAGCACTGCGAGTTCTGAAAATTCTATCGAAGCACCCACTCCGTCTCCCCCGATTCCACCCAGTGACCGTTGCAGTATAAACCCAAATAAATATATGATAATGAATGTGCTTGCGATTTTCAAAGCACCCGCCGTTCCTCCCAGCCAGCAGGCAAATACTCCACAGGCGAGGATCCAGCAAAAAAACGTTGCCTTGGAAACTTTTCCCACAAACCCTTCACCCAAACCACCCATACGAGGTGAAAAAAGTGACCCCAGCTCGATTGCTGACACCCTGCCGACCACGGCGGACAGGATGAACAGCGAGGAAATGTCCGCACCATATATGGCAGCTACCTTAATTCCCAGCAAAAAAAATACCCCTGCCGCCCCGAACACTCCAATACGTGAGTCTTTCAGGGCCCTTTGGCGCACTTTTGGGTCGGAGGAGGAAAACAATGCGTCACATACATCCGCCCATCCATCCAGATGCAGCCCTCCCGTAAACACCACCCACACGGCAACCGCGGCAAAAGGAGGGAGAAGTGTTCCCGGGAAAAGGTAGGCAAAAACTGTATAGCAAGCCCACACCATGCCTCCTAATAGAGCCCCCACCAGCGGGAAGCAGAAAGCGGAACGGCCCAGGTCTCCATCCCGGTATTCTGCGCTTCGAACCGGGAAAAAGGTGAGAAAAGACATCGCCACCTTGAACAACCGAAGGGCTTCTCTCATCGTGGCTTCAAGCGCCATGGCAACCCGGCCACAACCAGGTACGCTTCGTCACACCGACTGGCAAGCCATTGGTTCATCCAGCCCGCCACATCGCGGAACACCCTTCCCAATGATGAATCGGGAACCACTCCCATCCCCACCTCATTTGACACCACGAGAAGCAGAAAATTTTCCCGTTCCCGCTTGTTGAACAGCCATTCGAGTTCACCAGCGAGTGCGTCACGGGTAGGTTTTTCTTTTCCCTGCTCGCGCAACAGCACATTGCTGGCTAAAAAAGTCGCACAATCCAACAACACTCCGTTGCCGGAAAAACTTTCCCTGCATTCCCCAAACCCATAGGGAACTTCCAACGTCCGCCAATGGGAGGGGCGGTGATTCCGGTGGTGCTCCACGCGTTCGGCCATCTCCCTGTCGGTAATTATTCCGGTAGCAAGATACACAAAGGGAAGGCCACTGTCAATGGCCGTTCTTTGGGCCAGCGAGCTTTTCCCGCTTCGAGCCCCCCCTATATAGAGGATGCTTTTATCAGTTTTTCCGGGCATATTCGTTTGCTGCCTCCAGCAAGAGTAGGTTTTCACGACGATCTCGCACCGCGAAGCGGAACCAGGTCCCGGACGAGAGACCATAAAAGTCAGAACAGCTCCGCACAAGTATACCTCTCTCCTCCAAAAAAGAAAAAAACTCATGATCCTCGTTTTTCAAGTTTGCCAGGTAATAGTTCACCTTCGATGGGAACATGTTTTCCAGGAGGCCTGTTTTTTTCATTCCCTCCTCAAGAAATGCTTTCTCCTCTGCGAGTTTTTCTGCGGTCCTGTTATGAAAAAACGAGAGATCACTGGAAGCCAGGATATCCAGCGCCCTCGTGAGAATAGAATTCACGCTCCATGGTTCAACGCCTCTCTCGATTGTGCTCACCAGTTCCGGGTGAGAAACCAGAAAGCCCCCTCTCAAGCCGGCCAGGGAATAATACTTGGTTAGAGAGCGCACCACCACCAGCTTTTTCCACTGGAACACCAGTGCGGACAAGGATGTTTCTTCTCTCATAAATTCCTGGAATGCCTCATCCACGAGAAGCCATATTCCTTTTTCATCGCATCGGCGCAGCAGGATCTCCCAAAACCATTGCGGTGGGGTATCCCCGACCGGATTTCCCGGGTTCCCTATCACAATTGCATCATGCGGCACTTGGAAAAGCGTGTCGAGAAGGGTAGAGGGGTCATGGCCCGGAAGATGAAGGTGGTGTGTCACTTCTTTGCCGTAGTACCTGAACGCGTGCGCGTATTCCGTAAACAGGGGCTCACAAACCGCTACCTGTTTTACCGGGAGTTCGCGCGCCAACAGGTATATTCCCTGGGAAGCCCCGTTGCAGGGCAGAATGGAACACGAAGCAATATGATACAGGGACCCCAGTGACTTCCGGTGATAATCGGCAGAAAGTGGTGGATAGGTTGTAACAAGAGGAAAAAGACCTTCCCATGCTTCCCGCAATACGGCGGGAGGCCCCCAGGGATTGATGTTCGCGCTGAAATCCACCAGGGACTTCCCGTTATCCGTGCATTCTAACACTCTCCCCCCATGGGGGACGGCGATCATGATTCTACCAGGGCCACCGAAGCGATAAGGTCTCCCTCACCCAGTCGGATGAGACGAACTCCCCTGGTGTGACGGCCCTGTTGAGGCACTTCATCGGCGTTGATGCGGATAAGGACACCGTTTTGGGTGGAAATAAGGATCTCTTTTTCTTTATGCAGGGGCATCACGCCTACCATTTCTCCGGTGATTTCGGCAAATTTCATTATTATAACTCCCCTGCCTCCCCTGTGGTGGGCAGAAAAATTCACCATGGACAACTTCTTGCCCATACCGCGGGAAGCAACCACCAAAAGCTTTCTTGAGCGATCCAGCACACAGGCATTCACCACCCTGTCTCCTTTACGCAACGTCATGCCGCGGACTCCTCTTGTGTTGCGGCCCATAGAGCGTACCTCTGCTTCAGGAAAAGAGATGGCATATCCACGTGCCGAGACCAGCAACACCTCGTCATCACCCCGTGTTACCAATACCTGGGAAAGCCTGTCACCTTCTGAAAGGTTGATCGCCCTGATACCTCTACGGGTGATGGACACAAATTCCAAAAGATCTGATTTTTTCACGTAACCATGGGCGGTAGCGAAAAAGAGGTGCCTGCCCTGTCCAAAATCCTTGAGCGGAATGAAGCGAAATACCGTCTCGTCCTCCTCCAGCGGCAGGAGGTTCACCAGGTGCGTTCCCTTGGATTGACGGTGCATTTCAGGAAGCTGGTAGGCGGGGATCTGGAAAACCCGCCCCCTGCTGGTGAACAGGAGTATACGGTGTAAGGTGGTACAGGACGCTATCTGCCGAACAAGATCTGCTTCCTTCACGGTAATCCCGCTGACACCCCTTCCCCCCCTTCCCTGGCGGCGGTACAGCTCAAGTGGTACCCTTTTGATATAGCCGTCACAGGTAAGGGTGAGTACAATGTCCTCTTCGGGAATGAGATCTATGTCTTCAATGGCATCGGTTTCTTCTACCAGGCGGGTTCGGCGAGGATCGCCGTACTGGCGTTTTACTCCTATGAGCTCTTTTTTGATAAGCCTCAGCAGGCTTTGCTCACGGGAAAGAATATCCTTGAGTTCGCGGATGCGATCCTGTAAAGTGCGGTATTCTTCCTCTATTTTCTCTCTCTCCAGCGCTACCAGTCTCTGCAGGCGCATTTCAAGTATGGCCTGGGCCTGTGCGGCTGAAAAGGCAAATTCTTCACCTGTGAGGCGCTTTCTGGCTTCATCCACGGTACTTGATGCTCGAATGGCGGCAATCACCCGGTCGATCATGTCAAGTGCTCGCAGGAAACCTTCCAGGATGTGGGCTCTCTCCTCGGCCTGCTTCAGCTCAAACCGGCTGCGCCGGGTGACCACTTCCCGGCGGAAAGCGATGAAGTGCCGCAGATAATCGGCAATTCCCTTTATCTCCGGTTTTCCGTTCACCAGCGCAAGCAGAATGACTCCGAAACTCTCCTGCAACTTGGTATGTTTGTACAGGTAATTGATGACGAAATTGGGCTTTGCCCCCTTTTTCAGCTCAATTACCACCCGCATCCCATGCCTGTCCGATTCGTCCCGAATTTCCGTCACGTCTTGAAGTTTCTTGTGTTGCACCAGCTGTGCGATTGACTGTACCAGGGAGGCCTTGTTCACCTGAAAGGGGAGTTCGCTTATGATTAATCCCTGCCTACCCCGGCCGATTTCTTCCGTTTCAATTTCCCCGCGTATTACCAGTTTCCCCCTCCCGGTTTCATAGTAAGAGCGGATGCCGTCTCCCCCCACCACCCTGCCGCCGGTGGGGAAATCCGGACCGGGCAGAACTTGCGCTATCTCTCTCCATGAAACGGCGGGATTGTCTATAAGGTAAATGGTGGCATCGATGAGCTCTGCCAGGTTGTGGGGGGGAATGTTGGTCGCCATTCCCACCGCTATACCGGAGGCGCCGTTTGCTAAAAGCTGCGGGAAGGCGGCGGGAAGCACCACCGGTTCTTTCATGGATTCATCGAAGTTGGGGGCAAACTCTATAGTGTCTTTTTCGATATCCGTAAGCAGCTCATCTGCTATGTTCGCCATGCGAACTTCGGTATATCGCATCGCTGCCGGAGGGTCGCCGTCAACTGAGCCGAAGTTGCCGTGCCCGTCCACCAGGGTATACCTGTAGGTAAATTGCTGGGCCATACGTACCAGGGCATCGTACACCGCCATATCCCCGTGCGGATGGTATTTTCCAAGCACATCACCCACTACGCGGGCGCTCTTTCTGTAGGGCTGGTTCGGGCGCAGGCCCATTTCGTTCATGGAGTAGAGAATGCGTCGCTGAACGGGTTTGAGACCGTCACGGGCATCCGGTAGAGCTCTCCCCACGATAACGCTCATGGCATAACTGAGGTATGCGCTCTTCATTTCCTCCCTGACGTCTACTGAATAGATCCTCTCTTTTTTTTCCTCTTTTGCCATTTCTCTCTCCTCAAATACCTGCTCTCGGGTGCTCCATATTATATATCAATCTCGGCTACTTCCAGTGCATGGTCCTGAATGAATTCACGCCGGGGCTCAACCGCGTCACCCATCAATATGCTGAATATTTCTTCCGCTTCCAGGGCATCATCTATAGAAACCCGCTTCAATGTACGCGTCGAAGGGTCCATGGCGGTTTCCCACAGCTGATCCGGATTCATCTCCCCCAAACCTTTATACCGCTGCAAGTTCACCTTTTTCCGGCCGAGAGACCGCATTATCGTATTCAATTCTCCCTCGGAATAGGCATAATGGTCTTCTTTTCCCGCTCTGATTCTGAAAAGGGGAGGAAGGGCTATGAAAACAGAGCCATTTTCCACCAGGGGCTGCATATAACGGTAAAAAAAGGTTAATAACAGAGTACGGATATGAGCTCCGTCTACATCGGCATCCGTCATGATGATTATCTTGTGATAGCGAAGCCTTTCAAGGAAAAATTCGTGTCCGATCCCGCACCCCAACGCGGCTACCATGCTGCGTATTTCTTCATTTGAGAGTATCTTGTTGAGGTTCGCCTTTTCCACGTTGAGAATTTTCCCTCTCAAGGGAAGAATAGCCTGAAATCTCCGGTCCCTTCCCTGCTTGGCGGAACCTCCCGCCGAATCTCCCTCAACGATGAACAGCTCCGCCTGCTTGGGATTGCGTTCGGTACAATCCGCCAGTTTCCCCGGCAGGGTTACTGAATCAAGACTGTTTTTTTTACGGGCGAGCTCCCGTGCCCTCCGCGCAGCTGCCCTGGCGCGCGCGGCTTGTATGATCTTTTCGGCCACGGCCCGGGCGGTATCCGGGTTTTCCTCGAGAAAGGTGGAAAGGCTCTCACCCACCATTTCCTCCACCAGGGACCGTATCTCAACATTTCCCAGCTTGGTTTTTGTCTGGCCCTCGAACTGAGGCTCAGGAACAAGCACGCTGATGACAGCAACCAGGCCTTCCCGCGTATCGTTCCCGGAGAGCGGTTCATCTTTTTCTTTCAGCAGGTTGTGTTTGTTGATATACTCATTGATCGCGCGTGTGAGGGCTGTCTTAAATCCCGTAACGTGCGACCCTCCTTCCAGGGTGTTGATATTGTTGGCAAAGGAGATAACGCTTTCCAGGAATCCATCGTTATACTGGAGAGCAATTTCCGCCTTCACCCCGGCTTTTTCTCCGGAAAAATATATCGGTTGGGGATGAATAACGGTTTTTCCTCTATTGAGGTAACTCACCAGGGCTCGTATGCCGCCCTGAAAGCAGTACTCCTTTTCCCTCTCGCTCCGCTCGTCACGCAGGCAGAGTTTCAGTCCCTCGTTAAGAAATGCCAGTTCCTTTATTCTTTTCGCTATGACATCAAAATGGAACTCTGTTTCGGTAAAAATCGAACTGTCCGGTTGAAAGTGTATCCTCGTGCCGGAACGTGTCGTTGTGCCTGCTTCCTGAAGTTCTCCGGCCGGCCGGCCTTTTTCAAATCGCTGCCGCCATATCTTTCCATTCTGATGTACCTCTACTTCCAGCCACTCGGAAAGCGCGTTCACCACTGAAACGCCGACTCCATGAAGACCGCCGGATATTTTATACGCGTACTTTCCAAACTTTCCTCCCGCGTGCAACCGGGTAAGTACTACCTCAACGGCGGGCCTGCCCGACTGGCGGTGTATCTCTACCGGAATACCTCTCCCGTTATCGGAGACGGAAACACTTCCGTCCGCGTTCAAGGATACGGATATTTCGCTGCAATACCCCATTAAAGCCTCATCCACGCTGTTGTCCACAACTTCGAAAACCAGATGATGAAGCCCTTCCGTCGAGGTGTTGCCGATATACATGCTCGGGCGCTTTCGTACCGCGTCCAATCCTTCCAGAACCTGTATTTGATCTGCTCCGTAAACCTGCTGTACCTCATTTCTTTCCTGATCTGCCAAAATTTTCACCTCGTCTGACGACATCGAATTTTAACCTTCTCCACCGGGAGCCCCTTTTGCTGAAAAACACGAATAATCTGGGGAATCATTTTTCGTGCCTCAAGGGAGTACATCGGGTCTGAGACCTCTAAAAACAGCGTGCTTCCCTTGTAATCGACCGCTTTGCTGAAAGCGGCGGTTTCGGGGAAGAAGTGAGGATACATCCTGATGTGCTGAAATATCTCCACTCTCTCCAACATATTGTTTTTTTCCAGGAATCCCTTTAACACATCCCCTATTCTTGCCGGGCCTCCCGGGAAAAATTGTTGTGCTTTTCTTTCAACCATTTTTCTTTTCCCGCTCCCCTGCCGTGCTTATCCTTCCTCCTTGAACACCGAGAACCAGGTATTCTTCCCATCCCTCCGGCATCTGCGGTATATCATCGGTAACGGTGATAAAAACCTGTCCCTTTCCAAGAATTTCCTTGAAAAGAAGTTGACGCCGCTTTGGATCCAACTCTGAAAAAAGATCATCAAGAAGGACAATGACCTTGCTATTCTTCACCTTTCGTATGACTGCCATTTCAGCCATTTTTAATGAAAGAGCGAGACTTTTCTTTTCTCCCTGAGAACCGTATATCCGAAATTCTTTTCCCTCCAGCAAAAACAAAATATCATCACGGTGTGGTCCCACCAGGGTTATTTCACGTGATCGCTCTTCATTTTCCGAGCGCAGGAAAGCCCTTTCCAGGTTGGCCCTGAGATCTCCTTTCGAATCGTAACCACCACCTATGTATTGTACCTCAAAGCGGACATTTTCTCCTCCCAAACAGCGGTAAAAATCTCTCAGGTAGGGAGTGAGAAGCTCTCCATACCGTATTCTGTTCTCGATGATGCATGTACCTGTCTTAATCAGCTCCTCCGTATACACAGAAATGAGGTCCCCTCTCGCGTGTTCCCGTAACAGGATATTTCTCTGTGCAAGCGCACGCTCATAACGCTTTACATATGCTCTATGGGAAGGTTTTACGTATGATAAGGCTTCATCTACAAAATGACGTCTTTCTGAAGGAGAACCCTCTATTATACCGATATCCCTGGGAAAATATCCTACTAACCATACTTCTTCTTGCCATCTCTTCTTTGTTATGGGATGCCCGTTATTCAACCATACCTTTTTTTTTCCGAGTTGAACACGGACCTCTCTGTTAAACCACGTCCCCCCTGATTCCACCCTGATTGCAACCGAGGCAGCTTCACTTCCCCACCTGACGAGCTCCTCATCCTTTTGTGACCTGGGAGAGATTCCGCGTGATACAAGGTATAAAGCTTCCAGGAAATTCGTTTTCCCTTGTGCATTCCCTCCCTGGAGAACAACAAGAGACGGTTGGAAACTCAAAGAAACCGGGGAGATGTTCCTGAAATTTTTCATCTTGACCCGGCTTATGTACATAGAGAAATACTATACCTCCTCTTCTTTTCTCAATGGCATCAGGATATATTCGAATTCTTTATCTTTGCCAAATACCTTCGTGGGCGCTACTTCCCCTCTTATTCCCATCTCAATTTCGTCCCATGGAGCAACCCGCACCGCTTCAGCCAGGTATTTCGCGTTATACGCCACTTCTATTCTTTTCCCCTGGATACGTGCGCTGATTTTCTCCCTCGCTTCTCCCATTTCCTGTGTTTCCCCCCTTACTTCCAGTGAATCGTCTTCCATGCGAAGAGTGACAATCCCTCCCTCCTCCCTGAATACAAGGGAGACCCTTTCTAAAAGACCGGCAAATTCCTCTCTTGAAAGACTCACCTGGGAAATGAACTCTTCCTGCAGGAGAGATTGGTAATCAGGATAGTCACCTTCTATCAAGCGTGAAAAAAATGAAACATTTTCAAAACGGAAAAGCACTCTTCCCTCAGCAAGAACTACCTCAACATCCCCTCCCTGTAAAATTCTCGCTACTTCCACCGCAACTCGTGACGGGATGATAAACTTGCCTTTCCCAACCGATCCATTTTTTATCTGAAGTCGCCCCACGCTCAGCCTGTGACCGTCAGTAGCGACAATATCCGCATCATTTTCCTGAATGTTCAACAGTAATCCTGTCAATGCAGGTCTCATTTCATCCTTGGAAACAGCAAAATGAGTGAGAGAAACAGCTCTTTTTAAGGAGTCTGCATCTACTGTATACACCACATCCTCGGAAAGCGAAGGAAAAATGGGAAATTCATCCGGTGAGAAAGCCGATAAGCGATAAAAGCTACTTCCCGCCTCTACGGAAGCCGAATAATCTTCACTCACCGAAATTGCTACGTCTTTTCCCTTAGAGGAACGAGCAATGTTTGCCAACACTTTACCCGGTAAAACTGCTTTTCCTGCTTTCTCGACCTTTGCCGGGCAGATTACACTCACTCCTTCTTCCAAATCCATAGCTGTGAGGGTCACAAATCCTTTGGAATCAGCATCAAGGGAAATACCCGTCAAAATCGGTTTTACCGGCTTGTTGGTAATCCCTCTTACAACCTTATTCACAGCACTGGAAAGCTCCTTTTTTTCAAATACCGCGTGCATCGAAACATCCTCCTCTTCCCTTATCCACATACCCCCAGGTTCTTCTCCTCTTATAAAGATATATAAATAAGAGGAGTAGTAGGATACAGAAAAATTGTGGGAAAGCACTTCTCTTTCTTGCGTATGGCATAGTTACCGTCAGGAAAAAGCTTTGGATATCTTTGTTTTTTCTTGTGGATTTCCTGTCAGTCATTATTTATCGCTCGTATTTTCTCAATCAAATCGTCGATTTCTTCTGCGAGTTTGGGATTATTTTCCAAATCCCGATGAAGTTTGTCACATGCATGCATTACCGTGGTATGATCCCTGCCGCCGAATTCTTCACCCAAGGAAGGGAGGGAGAGATCAGTGAGTGAACGGGCAAGGTACATAGCGACCTGTCGTGGAAAAGCAACTTCTCTGGTTCTCTTTTTTGCTCGCATCAACCCGACTTTTATCTGAAAATGTTCGGCCACAACTTTTTGAATGGTGAGAACATCGATTTTTTTGGTCTTCTTACGGGGAAGAATATCCTTGAGTATTTCCTTTGCTACTTCGAGATCGCAGGGGATCTGGTTGAGAAGGCAAAACGCTTTTATCCTTACCAGAGCCCCCTCGAGTTCCCGGATGTTCGAGGGTATCTGGTTTGCTATGTAAGCGACCACATTATCCGGAAGTGTGAGATCTTCAATCTCCGCTTTCTTCCTGAGTATGGCAATTCGGGTTTCCAGATCAGGAGGTTGGATATCAGCAATCAACCCCCATTCAAAGCGCGAGCGAAGGCGGTCTTCCAGGGTTGGAATTTCTTTGGGAGGGCGATCACTGGTGAGGACAATTTGTTTCAATGATTCATGCAGTGAATTGAAGGTGTGAAAGAATTCTTCCTGGGTTCTTTCCTTTCCTGCCAGAAACTGAATGTCGTCAATAAGAAGGACATCGACATTTCTATACTTTTGTCGAAATACCTCTGTCTTATCATCCCGAATAGAATTGATAAGCTCATTGGTGAATTTTTCCGAAGTGGAGTATTCAACGCGTGAATCGGGATTTTTTGCGAGAACATGAGCTCCGATAGCATGCATAAGGTGTGTTTTCCCCAAACCAACTCCTCCATAAATGAAAAGAGGGTTATAGGAACGAGCTGGACTTTCCGCGACGGCAAATGAAGCCGCATGGGCAAACTTGTTGCTGTTTCCCACCACGAAAGTTGAAAAAGTGTAGCGGGGATTCAGAGGAAGGTGATCGTTATCGTTCGTGCGTACCTGTACCCCTTGTTTTTCCTCTTCTGCTTCACTCTGTTTGGGGCGGACGACCACGGCTATCTCGAGTTTAGGGAACTTTCCGCCACTTATTTTTTGGAGAGAAAAACGGATTGTTTCCAGGTACCGGTTAAGAATTTTTTCGCGTGCCAACTCTGTCGGCACGGTGAGTGTCAATGTATTGTCAGAGAGCGAGAGAGGTTCAAGGGATTCTATCCAGGCACTGAATTCAGGTATGGTTACCGTGGATCGAATGTTGTTCAACACACGCTTCCAGAGTTCAGAAAGATTATCGGGAATATCATTCATCCGGGCACCTCGTTTCATATTCTTCACGGTCGAAGGAAGGCTCTCAATTGCTGAAAATAAAGGAGAAACAGAGATTTCACAGCGAGTTTTCCACAGAGCTTCATTTTCCTCCCAGCGGGCGATCAAGGAACGCCATATACAATGAAGGATAGTAATTTTTCTTGATAATAAAGGATTTTTTTGAGTTTGCAAAAGGATTCTTTGTTCTTTTCTTCTTCTCTGCCGTATTGAGCTGATATCTTATCCACAACTTTTTCACAACAGCTGAGCGTTGAATATTCCCACCGAAAAGCGGTTTTCACGCCTACCCGATTTAACCGTACTCTTTTTTCCCTCCTTTTGGGTAAATCCAATGCGATGTCTGATTGCGCATGAGAGAACGTTTCAGAACTCTGCAAAAATATTTTTCCTCGTTGATATATATTTTTCCCCATGTTACTCACAGGGAAACAATAGTCGGCACGATAACCTATAGTATTATAGACGTTTTCTCCCGGAGGAAAAAGGGTAAAATACTCCTTAACAGGGAATGGGGATAAAAATTTGGGAGGAACGGGAGCAGAGAGAAAGCTGTTTTCTGGAAGGGCTCATGTGAAAGAAGGTGAATATACGGAAAAATTCAGTCTCTCAACTTAAAATAGTCGATATAGGTGAAGATAAGTTCCTCGATTTTTCCGTAAGCCGTTATTTCCTCGACCCGCCTTGATACCTCATCGATGAGGTGTACGTGGGGGATTGGCGAAAATGTGTTAGTTTGGGGGACCTTTTTTGAATATAGCGAAGTTGAAATTTGATAGCAGAAAAACAGTGGTGGAGATGACGGGATTCGAACCCGTGACCTCCGGCTTGCAAAGCCGGCGCTCTCCCGGCTGAGCTACATCCCCGTGATAAATACAGTGAGTTGTGAGTAGGATAAAAGAAATCCTGAATCCTGTTTTCAAAAACATTCCGCCTACTTCCGCGCTTGTGTAGCTCCTTAGAAAGGAGGTGATCCAGCCGCAGGTTCCCCTA